>VBAO01000043.1 GCA_005883865.1 Candidatus Segetimicrobium genomatis | reverse complement strand
GGTCACCTGCATCCCGAGCTTTTCCAGGTCCTGGCGGATGATGTTGCCGATCGCCACGCGATCCTGGTTGTCCGCGTTCGTGCTGATGATGAACTGCACCGGGTGCCCATCGGGATCCCGCAGCACCCCGTCGGATCCCTTCTTGAACCCGGCCTCGGCCAGCGTCGCCGCCGCCTTGTCGGGGTTGTACGGGTACTGCGTCACGTTGGGGTTGAAGAAGAACTTGTCGGCCGGGCTCTCCGGCCCGTACTGGGGGATCGCGTGGCCGGCGTAGACCTGGTCGGCGATCGCCTGCCGGTCGACCGCGTAGGCGACGCCCTGGCGGAATTTCTGATTCTGGAACCATTTGAGCTTGTAGTCCGGCAGGCCGCTGTGGGGGTTCTGGTTGAAGGTGAGAAACTCGGTGCCGAAGCTGGGGCCCCCGTCGTAGACGGTGTAATGTCCGGCCTGCTCGCCCCGCTTGAACTCGGCGAATTCGCGCGGCCGGACGCCGTAGCTGTCGGTCTGCCCCTGCTGGAAGAGCAGACGGTGCGCGTTCTGATCGGGGACGATCGTGAGCGCGAGCCGGTCGATGTAGGGCAGGCGGTGCCCGGCGAGATCGACCCTCCAGTAGTACGGGTTGCGGACGTACCTGATGCGCTGCGCCGGTTTGTACTCGGTCATGATGTAGGTCCCGGTCCCGACGAGCTCCCGGGTGGGGGTGTTCACCCCCCACGTCTGGTTGAACTTCCCGGCCTTGTACGCCGCCTCGAGTTTGTGGCGGGGGAGGATGCCCACGCCGATCGACCGGAGGAAGGGGCCGAACGGTTCGGCGGTCCGGAGCCGGATGGTCCGGTCATCGACCTTCGTGACCTGGATCGGCTTGCCGGCCACGGTGAGGATGTCTTGCAGGCTGTTCGGGATCTGCGGATCGTAGATCACCTGAAAGGTGAACACGACGTCGTCCGCCGTCATGGGCACGCCGTCGCTCCACCGGAGCCCCTGGCGGAGCACAAAGGTCCAGGTGCGGCCGTCCTTGGAGGTCGTCCACGACTCGGCGAGCGCGGGCTCGGTCTCGGTGGTCTCGCCGTTGTCCTCGACCAGCCCATCGAACAGTCCTCCGATCGGGCCGGTGGAGGAGGTCTCCTGCGCCAGGATGGGGTTGAAGGTTCGAGGATCGCTGACCTGCGCGTCGAGGAATTCGCCCCCGAACCGGCCGGGGTCGCCCAGCATCACCTTGGGGTGGGGAAGGCCCGGGAGACTCGGGGGGGCCGCCGCCGGGGCGCCGAATGCGGGCAGCAGAAGGACGCCGGCGAGGACGCCGGTCAGGATGGCCGCCTTCACGGGGCGACGCTCCCTCCCCGCACGACCTCGAGCGGGGCGTATCCCAGCGCCAGCCGCTTCGTTCCGGCGCCGTCGAACCGCACCGTGATGATCGCCCGCGGGCCCTCCCCGTCCACCTCGAGCACCCGCCCCGCGCCGAAGGTCTTGTGCCGCACGAGATCGCCCGCGGCCACGTCCGGCACCGGCCGGTCCTCGTCGGGCCAGTCGCCGGTCGAGGTCTTCTGCGTGGCGGTGCGGACGAGCATCTCGGCCGGGATCTCCGCCAAAAAGCGCGACGGGAGGCCGGGGCGGGAGGTGCCGAACGCGGCCCGCTGATGGGCGTAGGTGAGGACGAGGCGCTGCTGCGCCCGGGTCATCCCCACGTAGCAGAGCCGGCGCTCCTCTTCCACGCCGGCCTCCTCCTCCAGCGAGCGGACATGGGGAAAGAGCCCCTCCTCCAGGCCGGCCAGCACGACCACCGGGAACTCCAGCCCCTTGGCGCTGTGGAGGGTCATCAGCGTGACCCGGTCGGCCCGCTCCTGCCAGGTATCCACGTCGGTGATGAGCGCCAAGTGCTCGAGGAACGCTTCGAGCGTCCCTTCCCCGCTCACCACCTCGACCTCCTCCGCGACCGCGCTCAACTCGTCGAGGTTTTCGATCCTGCCGTAGGCCTCGTCCGTCCCTTCCGCTTCGAGCATCCGCCGGTACCCGCTCGCGTCGATCGCGCGGACGAGCACCTCCCGCGCCGAATGATCGGCGGCGTACTTCGCCAGATCGTCCACGAGCCCGACGAACTCCGCGATCGCCCGCTGGGGCTGCGGCCCCACCCCGGCGTCGCCGGCGCGGCGGAGCCCCTCCCACAACGTGGTCCCCTGCGCCTGCGCCCAGGCCTCGATCCGGCGCAGGGTGCCGTCTCCGATCCCGCGGCGCGGGACATTCAGGACCCGCCTGAGGCTCGGGTCGTCGGTCTGGTTGAAGGCGAGGCGGAGGTAGGCCAGGAGATCCTTGATCTCCGCCCGTTCGTAGAACCGAAGCGCGCCGACGATCTGGTAGGGGATCCCGACCCGCAGGAACATCTCCTCGAACTGCCGGGACTGGGCGTTCGTCCGGTAGAGGACCGCGATCTCGCCCGCGTGGCCTCCCCCGGCGCGGTGGGCCCGGATCAGGTCGCCCACGTACCGGGCTTCGTCGTACCCGTCGAACGCCTCGAAGAGCGTGACCGGCTCGCCCTCCGCGTTCTCCGTCCACAGGACCTTCGTGTGCCGGTGGGGGTTGTGGCGCACGAGTGCGCCGGCGGCGTCGAGGATGCGGCGGGTGGAACGATAGTTCTGCTCGAGCTTGACGACCCGGGCGTCCGGGTAATCCCGCTCGAACTCGAGGATGTTCCGGACGTCGGCCCCGCGCCACCGGTAGATCGCCTGGTCGTCGTCCCCGACGACACACACGTTCCGGTGCCGGCGGGCGAGCAGGCTCAGGAGGGTGTACTGCGCGTGGTTGGTGTCCTGGTACTCGTCGACCAGGATGTGGCGGAACCGGTCCTGGTACTCGGCGAGCGTCTCCGGGTGCTCGCGAACGAGGTGGACCGCCCGCATGAGCAGGTCGTCGAAGTCGAGCGCGCGGCACTCATCCAGCCGCCGCTGGTAGCCGGCGTAGAGCCTGGCGATCACCTCGTCGCGGGAGGTCTCCGCGCGGGCGGCGAGCGCCGGGTGGTCGATCAGCTCGTTCTTGGCGCGGCCGATCGCGGCCAGCACGGCCGCCGGGGGGAACAGCCGGTCGTCCACGTCGAGCGCGCGCATCACCTCGCGCAGGAGCGACCGCTGGTCCTCGGTATCGTAGATGAGGAACCGGGGATCGACCCCGATCGGCGCTCCCGACCGGCGGAGGATCCGGCTGCAGACGGCGTGGAACGTCCCCATCCACACGGCGCGGGCGACCGGGGGACCGACGAGGCGCTCCACCCGCGCGCGCATTTCCCCGGCCGCCTTGTTGGTGAACGTCACCGCCAGGATCCGCTGCGGCGGGACGCCCCGGCCCTGGATCAGCGCGGCGATCCGGTAGGTCAGGACCCGGGTCTTGCCGGAGCCGGCGCCGGCCAGCACGAGGAGCGGCCCGTCTCCGTGGTGGACCGCCTCACGTTGGGCGGGGTTGAGGAGCGCGTCGATCTCGGGGATCGGCCCCGGGGCGGGGGTGGATGAGATCATTCCCACTCGATTGTCGCAGGGGGCTTGCTGCTGATGTCGTAGACCACCCGGCTGACGCCCGGGACCTCACCGGTGATGCGGTTGCTGATCGTCTCGAGCAGGTCCGCGGGAAGCCGCGCCCAATCCGCGGTCATCCCGTCCTCGCTCGTGACGGCGCGGACGGCCACGACGTGGCCGTAGGTTCGGGCGTCCCCGGCGACGCCCACGCTCCGGACCGGGAGGAGCACGCCAAACGCCTGCCACACATCCCGGCCGAGACCGCTCTGGCGGATCTCCTCGGTGATGATCGCGTCCGCCTGGCGGAGGGTCGCGAGGCGCTCTTCGGTGACCTGCCCCAGGACGCGGATGGCGAGCCCGGGACCCGGAAACGGGTGCCGCCACACCATCTCCTCGGGAAGTCCGAGCGCGCGGGCGACGAGGCGGACCTCGTCCTTGAACAGGGTCCGGAGCGGCTCGACCAATCGAAAGGGCATCGCCGCGGGGAGCCCCCCGACGTTGTGGTGGGTCTTGATCCGCGCCGCCGTCCGGGTTCCGCTCTCGATGACGTCCGGGTACAGGGTGCCCTGGACCAGGATCCCGGGCCGGCCGAGCCGGACGGCCTCCTCCGCGAAGACGGTGATGAACTCGTTGCCGATGATGTTCCGCTTCGCTTCAGGGTCCTCCACCCCCGCCAGCCGGTCCAGGAACCGGCGCCGCGCGTCCACGTGAACGAGCGGCGCCCCGAAGTGGTCGCGGAACACCGCCACGACCTGCTCGACCTCCCCGCTCCGCAGCAGGCCGTGGTCCACGAAGACGCAGGTCAACCGCTCCCCGATCGCCCGGAGCACGAGCCCGGCCGCCGCGGCGGAGTCCACCCCTCCGGAGAGGGCGCAGATGGCCCGCGCATCTCCGATCTGCTCGCGGATCTCGCCGACCGCCTGCTCGACGAAGGACGTCATCGACCACGATCCGGAGCAGCCGCAGACCTGGTAGAGGAAGTTGCGGAGCACCTCGGTCCCCCACGGAGTGTGGGAGACTTCGGGGTGAAACTGCAACCCGTACAACCGGCGCGCGCGATCCGCGATCGCCGCGTGGGGGCTGTGGTCGGAGTGGGCGAGCGTCTCGAACCCCGGCGGGAGCTGGAGGACCGAGTCCCCATGGCTCATCCAGCACAGCAGGCGGCGCTCCAGACCGTGGAACATCGCCCCCGGACCTTCTCCCTCGTCGACGAACAGCCGGGTCCGACCGTACTCCTTGCGCGCCGACGGTCCGGTGCGCCCGCCGAGATCGTGCGCCATGAGCTGCATGCCGTAGCAGATCCCCAGGATCGGCACATCCGCGGCAAACAACCCCGGATGGCACCGGGGCGCCCCCGGCGCGTAGACGCTGGCCGGACCGCCCGAGAGGATGATCCCCTTCGGCCGGAGCGCCAGCAGGTCCGCCAGCCCCGTGTCGTACGGCAGGATCAGGCTGTACACGTGCAGCTCGCGCACCCGCCGGGCGATCAACTGGCTGTACTGCGCCCCGAAGTCCAGAACGACGATCAGGCGAGGGTCCGGGTCATCTCAGCGCCCCTGGCCGACCCGCTGGGCGATTTGCAGCGTCTTCCCCTCGGTCGGAAGCGCGGGGGCGATGATGATCTCGGCCTGCTGCATTTGGCGAAGCGTTCGCGCGCCGCACATCCCCATCGCGGTGCGCAGCGCCTCGACCAGATTCTGGGACCCGTCGTCGACCCTCGCGGGGCCGAACAAGATGTCGCGCAAGGTACCGGTGGTGCCGACCCGCACCCGCGTCCCGCGCGGGAGCGCCGCGTGCGGGGTCGCCATGCCCCAGTGGAATCCCCGGCCGGGCGCCTCCTCGGCCCGCGCGAGGAGGCTGCCGACCATCACCGCATCCGCCCCGCACGCGATCGCCTTCGCGATATCCCCCCCGACGCCGATCCCTCCATCGGCGACGATCGGCACGTACCGGCCGGTCCGCCGCTCGAACTCCGCGCGCGCGGCCGCCACGTCCACGATCGCCGTGGCCTGCGCGACGCCGACGCCGAGGACCTTCCGGCTGGTACACGCCGCCCCCGGGCCCACCCCGACGAACAGCGCGGCGACCCCCGCCTCGAACAATTGGAGGGCCGCCTCGTAGGACACGCAGTTGCCGGCCATGACCGGGATGTCCGTGCTCGCGGTCAGTTCCCGCAGCGACAGCGCCTGGCCGCGCTCGCTCCGGTGCTGCTCGGTGATGACCGTGGACTGCACCAGCAGGAGCGCCGCACCCGCCCGGGCGGCGAGGGGGCCGAGCCGGCCGGCGGACGCAGGGGTGGCGGAGACCACCGGCACCCCTCCGCCGTCGCGAATCTCCGCGATCCGGCGCGCGACCAGGTCGTCCTTGACGGGTGAGCGGTACACCTCCTGCATGAGGCCGACCACCTGGTCGCCGGTCGCCTCCGCGAGCCGGTCGAGGAGGCCTCGGGGATCCGGATAGCGGGTCTGGAGGCCCTCCAGGTTGAGCACGGCCATGCCGCCGAGCCGGGAGATGGCGATGGCGGCCGGCACATCCACCACGCTGTCCATCGCCGAGGCGACGATCGGCAGGGCAAAGGTCCGGTCCCCGACGCGCCACGACAGATCGACGTCGGCGGGGTCGACCGTCGAGGACGCCGGGACCAGGGCGATCTCGTCAAATCCGTAGGTCCGGCGCGCGGCCCGGCCCCTGCCGATGAACTCCACGGGGGTCACCTCCTTCGCAGCGTTCCTGGTACGCCTCGGGCTTCAGGATGCAGACGAACGGCAGGTTGCGGTAGATCCCGCAGTAGTCCAACCCATAGCCCACGACGAACCGGTCGGGGATCTCGAACCCCCGGTAGTCGATCGGCACATGACGGCGCCGGCGGCTGATCTTGTCGAGGAGGGCGCAGACCCGCAGGCTCGCAGGATACCGGGCCTTGAGGGTCTCCAGGAGGTAGTCCATCGTGTACCCGGTGTCGATGATGTCGTCGACGATCAACACGTGGCGGCCTTCGATCGACTGGTCCAGATCCTTGAGGATGCGCACGATCCCCGAGGTCTCGGTGCCGGTCGCGTAGGAGCTCGTGGCCATGAAATCCAACACGCACGGGATCGTGATGTGACGGATCAGATCGGAGAGGAAGATCGAGGCGCCGTTCAGGATGCCAACGAGGAGGGGAGTCTTGCCGTCGTAATCCGTGCTGATCTGCCCGCCGAGATCCGCGACGCGAGCCCGAAGCTCGTCCTCGCGGATCAACACGTCGGCGACATCGTCCAACAACCCCACTCGGCGGGGCCCTCCGCGGCGCCCGGTAAGCCTGCTCCTCGATCATTCGGCGAGGAGCTCCACGCCCGGGTAGTTGTGGGCATTATAGTATGGAGCCGAAAGGGTGTCAAACGGAGGTGATGGCGATGCGACGCATAGCGGTGCTGGCCGGCGCGATCGTCTTCGGAGCGAGCGTTGCGGCCTCGGCCGCCGTGATCACGAGAGACCAGTTGGCCCAGTTCTTCTCGAGCGCCGACACGTACAGCCAGGGGTTCCGCGCAGGCTACGCCGCGGGCATCGCGGATGCAGCCGGCGCCGTGTACGGGAACCCGGCGCTGATCAACCCGAGCGTCGCGCGGTGCACCCAGGCCGCCGCATTCCCAACGCTCGAGCAGCTCGCCGACGCGGCGCTGCATCAGTGGCTCGGCGGCCA
>VBAO01000042.1 GCA_005883865.1 Candidatus Segetimicrobium genomatis | reverse complement strand
AGAAGCGGATCATCCGCCTCGCGAACGACAAGGGGGTCCCCGTCATCACCGCCACCCAGATGCTCGAGTCCATGGTGCGTCAGGAGCGGCCGACCCGGGCGGAGACCTCGGATGTCGCCAACGCGATCCTGGACGGCACCGACGCCGTCATGCTGTCGGAGGAAACCGCCATTGGGCGGTACCCCGTGGAGACCGTGCAGATGATGGCGCGGATCGCCCGGGCGGTCGAATCCGGAACCCGGCCCCCCATGGAGCGCCGCCATATGAACCTCGGCCGCCGAGGGTTCGCCTACGCGATCGCGGCCGCCGCCCGGACGCTCGTGGCGGACCTCCGGCTCGACCTGATCGTGGCCCTGACGACGACCGGCCGCACGGCGCGGATTCTTTCCCAGCTGCGCCCGCCGGCCCTGGTGCTGGCGTGCACGGAGGACGAGGGGCTGGCGCGCCGCCTGGCCCTGTACTGGGGAGTGCGCCCGTTCGTCACCCGGTTCCGGCCGCGCACCGAAGCGATGATCCAGGTGCTCGACCGGGAGCTGATCCGGCGTGGCCTCGCCCGCCCGGGGGCGGCCGTCGCGATCGTTGGATCGGTGCCGATCGTCGCCCGGGGACAGACAAACTTCGTCCAGCTCCACCGGCTGGGGCACGCGGGCGCGGCCGGATAGGTCCACAGAGCGGCCCGGGAAGATTTGCCGCCCCCGCGTCGTTCGTGGTAGGCGGAACGGGATCTACGGGAGGTGCGCAGGATGGCGAAGGCGCGCAGGGTCGTCATTCTCGGGTCCGGATCGGCAGGACTGACCGCCGCGATCTATGCCGCCCGGGCCCAACTGCTGCCGCTGGTCATCGCCGGCAGCCAGCGCGGAGGCCAGCTGACGCTCACCACCGACGTGGAGAACTATCCTGGCTTTGCGGAGGGCATCCAGGGACCCGAGCTCATGGAGATCATGCGCCGGCAGGCGGAGCGGTTCGACGTGGACTTCGTCGACGACGACGCCACGGCCGTGGACTTCCACCGGCGGCCGTTCCAGGTCACCGCGGCCGGCGTGGTCTACCACGCCGATGCGGTGATCATCGCCACCGGGGCCGGGACCAACTGGCTCGGACTGCCGAACGAGCAGCGCCTGATCGGACACGGGATCTCTTCCTGCGCTCCGTGCGACGCCCTCTTCTTCCGGGGGAAGGAAGTCGCGGTCGTCGGGGGTGGGGACTCCGCGATGGAAGAAGCGCTCGTCCTCACCAAGTTCGCCACCAAGGTGACGATCGTCCACCGGCGGGACCGGTTCCGGGCCAGCAAGATCATGGCGGACCGCGCCCTGCGCCACGCGAAGATCGAGGTACTCTGGAACACCGTGGTCGACGATGTCGTCGGCGACGGCTCGCTGACCGGCCTGCGGCTGCACGACGTCACCACGGGCGAGGCGCGCGAGTTCCGGGTCGACGGCCTGTTCGTCGCGATCGGCCACACGCCGAACACGGAACTGTTCCGGGGCCAGATCGCGCTCGACGAGAAGGGGTATGTGGTGCTCAAACGCCACACCATGACGAGCGTCCCGGGCGTGTTCGCCGCCGGGGACGTCCACGACGCCCGCTACCGCCAGGCCGTGACCGCAGCCGCGTGGGGGTGCATGGCGGCGATGGACGTGGAGAAGTACCTGGAGGGCCACTAGGACAGGCCGGCCCGCCGGGGTTGATGGTCTGAGGAACACGAAAACGACCCGCGGAACGGTCCGCGGGTCGTTCCCACGTCTTGCGGTCAGCGTAGGACTGAGCCCTACCCCCTCAGCCGCCGGCGGATCAGCGCAAGCCCGATCACCCCTGTGCTGAACAACGCGACCGTGCCGGGCTCGGGCACCGTCCGCGACGTGGGGATCACCTCCAGGCTGGACGCAATCAAGATATTCCCCGTGCCGCCCGTGGTGACGGCAATGAAGTGGTTGGTGGCGTCCCAGGGACCGATGTTGGTGAGCGTGAGCGTGTCGCTGATCCCGCCCGATCCCGAGCGGCAGGTGGCGTTGGTGGGAATATGGCCGGCCACGCTCTCGACGCAGACATCGTAGTGCTCGTTGGGGTTGTTTTGGACGCTCTGCAGCACGAGGTCGCCGTGGGTGATCCCATGAGCCACGAGGTTCGAGACGTCCAAATCCACGAGGTACTGGGAGTTGATCTCGTGGTTCGTTTCCGCGGTGACGCCCAGGCCGGTTTCCCCAGCGCCCGCCTGCTTCACATACAGGTTGGTCCCGGTGAGCGAATTGATGAGGTACCCGTAGGCCGTCATGGTGAGCCCGCCGCTCTGGTAGGTCAGGGTGGACCTCCCGGTGTTGTTGGGGCACGAAAAGCCCGGCGGCCCTATAATTTCGCCGCAGTTGGAGAGTTCGAAGGTGACCGGAGATGCCGCGGCCAACGCCGGCGCGATCAGCAGTGCGGCCCCCACGACGAGCGTTGCGACCAATAGTCTGAACGTCATACGAGTACCCCCTTCGGCAGCGCCGCTCAGTCACCGGCTCGGCCGATATCCTCATCAGCGTTACAGGATCCGACCCTCTTTGCCATCCCCACTTCGGAGGATTTCTGCCTGATCAAGTGACGATGAGCCACGATCGAACGGAATCGGCAGGGCTCAACCGGCGCGGAGATGGACGCCGCGCACCCTAGCGTGCGCCGAGGTCCCGCTTGAGCCGCTGCAGCGCCGCGCGGGTGTTGGAGAAGGCCAGCCCCCGGGGCACCGCGTCGAGCGGAAACCACCCGAACCCCGAGACGTCGTCCCGGGGGCGCAACGCCCGGTCGCGTTTCAACCGCCCGAGAAAGTAGATGTTGATCGACGGCCGCCGCTCCGGGCCGTACACGTCCGGGAAGGTACCGATCAAGCGTTCGATCCGGACGTCCGCCCCCAGCTCCTCGCGCACCTCCCGCAGCGCGGCGCGCTCCGCCGTCTCTCCGCGCTCGATGAATCCCCCCGGCACGTCCCACGCCCCCCGCGCGGGCGCAACCGCCCTCCGGACGAGCAGGACCCGGCCCCGGCGCAGCACGAGGACCGACGCGGTCGGCGCCGGATTGTTCCAGTCGATCCACGCGCACCTCGGGCAGCCCGGGACGCGGCGGGCGCGACCCGCCTCGCGGAGGCGATGCAGGCGCGCGCCGCAACGGATGCAGAAGAGACGTGGCACCGGGCCCTCCTGGTCCCGGACATGATCGCCGGGGACGGGGCGCCCGGGAGGGAACGCCGGGCGGCCTCCCCTAAGTATACCCGGGCCCTGCGCGCGGAGGCGATCGCCGGTGAATGAACAGCTGTGGAACCTCTACCAGACGGTGTGCCAGGAAGAGGTGCGCCCGCTCGACGAGTTCGTAGACCGGCTGCTGGCGAAGGAATGGGGGCCGTACACCAGGGAGGACATTCTGGACCTGCTCCGCGAGATCGAGGGGCAGATGCTCGCCAACATCCAGGTCAAGGCCCTGGAGGGACCGCGGTTCGCCGAGATGGCCGAGGAGGTGAGCGAGCGGACCCAGCGGGAATTCGAGGCGCTGGCCGCGCGCGTGGACCAGGCGTTCGCGGGAGGGTGACCTAGACGATAAACCGGCCGTTCCGGTAGATCACCTCGCCGTCGCCGTAGACCTCCGCGCCGTTCCGCAGTTCGAGGATCATGTCCCAGTGCAGCCCCGAGGCGTTCCGCCCTCCGGTGTCGGGGTACGCGGCGCCGAGGGCCATGTGGAGCGTCCCCCCGATCTTCTCGTCAAACAAGATGTTCCGCGTCCACCGCTGGATGTCGTAGTTGAGACCGAAGGCGAACTCCCCGAGGGTCCGCGCCCCCGCGTCCAGATCCAGCATCGCCTGAAGGAAGTCCTGCCCTTTCGCCGCCCTGGCGTCGGTGACGCGGCCGCCCTCGAATGTGAGCCGCACGTCGGTGACCTCCCGGCCGCCGTAGATCGCCGGAAAGGTGAACCGAACGGTCCCATGGGTCGCCTCTTCGACCGGCCCGGTGAAGACCTCCCCATCGGGGAAGTTATGCTCGCCCGCCGCGCTGATCCATCGCCGCCCGGCCACGGAGACGGTCAAGTCAGTGTCGGGACCGCGCACGCGCACGGTCTTGACCGGGCCCAGGGCGGAGAGTACCTTGGCCTGCTCCTTCGCCACCGCTTCCCAGGCCGCGACGGGATTCTCCCGGTCCAGGTGGCCGGCGGTGTAGACGAACTCCTCGTACTCGCTGAGCGACATTTCCGCTTCCTGCGCGTCCGCGTAGGTCGGGGCCTGCGTCAGGCACCACCTGAGCGCTCCCTGGGCCGCCCGCTCCAGGAACCGGTTGGTCAGCACCCGGGTCGCCTCCCGCCGTTTCGCCATCCGCTCTGGGGCGACCCCCGTCAGGGCCCGGGTGTTGTATGACCCCAGGAACCTGAGATCCGCGTCGAACTTCTCGACCTCCATGCGCTCCAGGTCCGAGACGAAGCGGAGTTGCTCGTCGCTCGCGTTCTTGAAGTAGATCTCCTCCAGCCCGTCCGCCGCGGCTCGACCGACCGGGTAGGCTCCGGCGAGGATCGCCTCCCGGTAGGCGGCGGCGATGTGCGGGGCGGCGATCGCCGGCCCGGTGATCCGTAC
>VBAO01000041.1 GCA_005883865.1 Candidatus Segetimicrobium genomatis | reverse complement strand
ACCGAGAGGGGGCCGACCTGGTTCAATTCCTGGTGGATGACGGCGATGCCCAACTCCCGGGCGCGGCGCGGTGTCGGAATGGCCACCGGCTTTCCCCCGAGGATGATCTCCCCCCCGTCCGGCTGGTGGACTCCCCCGAGAATGCGGATGAGGGTCGACTTCCCCGCGCCGTTCTCCCCCACCAGCGCGTGCACCTCACCCGGCAGCACCTCGAGGTCGACGCCGGCAAGCGCCTGCACCCCTGGAAACTCCTTGACGATGCGCCGCATCCTGAGGATGGGCTGCGCGACCGGGGCTGCCTTCGATCCTCCGGGCTGCGGGCCGACGGCGGCCATCAGAACGCCACCCCACTCCGCAGCAACACGTTGGCGTACGGCGTGCACTCCCCGGTGCGGATGACCCCACGCACCTTGGGGAGCATCGCCTTCAATTGCTCGTGCGGGACCTGCTCCAGCGGGGTCTGGCCCAGCATCGCGCGCAGCGCGTCGTAGCACGCCCGGTTACGGCCGGGCATCTCGCCGGCCACGATCGCCCCCTCCACCACGACCTCTTCGAGGATCGCCTTGACGACCTCCACAAACGGGGGGATGCCGCATCTGAGCGCCAGGTCGATCCGGGTCACCTCCGAGGGGATCGGCAGCCCGGCGTCCGCGATACAGATCAGATCCGTATGGCCCAGGGTGGCGATCAGGCAGGACAGGTCGGGATTGAGGATGCCGCGCCGCTTCACCGCCGCATGGCCTCTTCCACCTCGGCGCGGGCCGGCATCCCGGCCTGCGCGCCCATCCGGGTCACCTTGATCCCCGCGGCGTGGGTCGCGAAGGTCACCGCGGCGGCCACGCGGCTCCCCTCCCCGAGCGCCACGCCCAGGGCCGCGGCGAACGCATCGCCGGCCGCCGTCGTGTCGACCGCCTTCACCGCGATCGCGGGCACATGGCCGCCCTCGTCCGGTGAAAGAAAGGACGCGCCGCGGGCTCCCATCTTCACCACCGCGACGCGCGGGCCGCGTTCCCGAAGCGCCGCCGCGGCGCGCTCGGCGTCGGCGATCGAATGGATCTCCACCCCGGTCAGGATCCCGGCTTCGACCTCGTTGGGGCTGATGACGTCCACACAGGCGTAGAGCGCCTCCGGCAGCGGAGCCGCCGGCGCGGGATCGAGGCAGACCACGGCGCCGGCCGCCCTGGCCACCGTGGCCGCATGCACCACCGCCTCGATCGGGATTTCAAGCTGCAGGAGGAGCACGCGGGCGCCGGTGATGACGTTCCGCGCCTCGTCCACCGCCGCCGGGGCGACTCGCATGTTGGCGCCGGAGGCGACCATGATCATGTTGCGCCCCTCCCCGTCGACGCCGATCTGGGCGACGCCCGTCGCGGCGCCGGGATCGACGCGAACGTGAGCCACATCGATCCCGTCCCGCTTGAGGCTATCCACGAGTTCCCGCCCAAAGGGATCCCCGCCGACCCGGCCGACCATGGCCACCCGCGCCCCCAGGCGGGCCGCGGCGACCGCCTGATTCGCTCCTTTCCCGCCCGGAAATGTGGCGAAGGTGCCCCCCGAGACCGTCTCGCCGACCCGGGGGAGGCGCGGGGCTTTCACCACGAGGTCCATGTTGAGGCTCCCAACGACGCAGACCCGCACCATGGCCTGGAAGCCTGCTACAGGAGGATCTCGCCCCGGGCCACGAGCACCATTGCACCCCCGACCTCGACCTGATGGATTTCATGCGGGGCTCCGTTGACGCGTGCGTGGAGAAGGGACGGCCGGCCGATCTCCGCGCCCTGGCTGATCTCGATCTGCTCGCCCGGCGCGATCAGGCTGTATCGAAGCAGGTGCACGGCCAGCGGTCCCGCGGCCGATCCGGTCGCGGGATCCTCGGGGACGCCGAGCCCCGGCCCGAACATGCGGGTCTTCCATCGCCGGCCGCGCCCGGCAAAACAGTTCACCCCGATCTCCGGAACCAGCCGCGCCAGGGCGCCGAGGTTGGGAGTGAGGCGGGCGACCGCCTCCTCGTCCTCGAGCGCGACATAGGCGTGCTGAACCCCGTTATTGTAGACTTCGACCGGCAACGTCGATCGCATCGCGCCGAGGGCCTGGAGCAGCGGAGCCACGTCTCCGAACGGGGTGTATGTCGGAACGGGCTGGCGCATCCAGCCGAAGGCGTGGCGCGCGCCTTTGGGCTGCAGCGTCACCGGGACAACCCCGACGCCGGTCTGGAGCCGGACCTCGTTGAGGTGGCGAGCCAGCCCCAGGACCGCCGCGGTTCCAAGCACCGGATGGCCCGCAAACGGCAGTTCCTTCGCAGGGTGAAAATGCGGAGGCGGGCGTCTGCCCCATGCTGCGGCGGGTAGACGAACACCGTCTCCGAGAGGTTCATTTCTCTCGCGAGCCGACCGAGCGCGGCATCGGGAATGTCGGCGGCGTCCGTGAACACCGCGAGTGGGTTCCCGGCGAGCGGGGCATCGGTGAAGACATCGCAGACGGTGTAGGCCCACGCGCTCATGGAGATCATCATATCACGCATCTCACGCATCGCGGCCGAACGTTCGTGAACGATTCATCCGCATGGCAGGTGCCCGGCACGCCGGAGAGTAAGCACCGGAGGGCGAAATCATGCACACGATGATCATGAGAAGAATTCCGAGGAGGGAGCGTCCATGAGGAGCCGCGGTACCCTGGTCCTTCTCGCCATACTCGTCTTGGCCGGAGGAACGACGTTTGTCGGCGCACAGCCCAAGACGACGATCTCGCTGTGGTATCCCGCGGGCGATGTCGCGGCGGGTCCGGCCACTCCGCTGCACGACCCCGCCCTCTTTCAGCCCTTCGAGGCCGCCAACAACGTCAAAGTGGATCTCGTGGGCCTGGACTACGACACCATGGAGCAGAAAATGTTTGCGGCCGCCGCGGCCGGGAACATCGCGGACATCATCTTCATCGACGGATCCTGGGTGTCGGGGTTCCTCAAGGAGGGACTCCTCGAGGGGGTGGATCCCGCCAGGGCGCGGCAATGGCTCGGCGACGTCTCACCCGAAGCGGCCACCATCTCCAATTACGGCAAGGGGGCGATGTGGGGCTATCCGCAGATGGGCTTCGATGTCTACGGCCTGACCTGGAACAAGGAGCAGTTCAAGGAGGCCGGCCTCGACCCGAATCGCGGACCGCAGACCTGGGCGGAGCTGCGCGAGGATTGCAAGAAACTCGCCCGCCGGGATGCCTCCGGCACCCTGACCCGCGTAGGCTTCGCCATCCGTCACGTCGGAAACCCGCATGGGATCGTGGACAAGTGGGCCTGGGCGTTGTGGGGAGCGGGCGCCGACCTCGTCGACGACCCAGACACGCTGCGGGGCGGAAAGGTCAAGTTCAACAACCAGGCCGGCCGGACGGCGCTGAACCTCATGCTCAACATGCTGAACGTGGACAAGTGCACCAGCCTCAACTTTCCCGATCCGCGGGCGGCGTTCCTGAAGGGGATCGCCTCCATGCAGATCAGCGAGACCGTGAGCATCCGCGCCCGCCAGCCCAAAGAGGCGCCGACCATGCCGTGGGGGACCGGCTGGGGCATGGAACCGCCTCCGGCCGCCACGACGGGGAGCAAGCCCGTGACGTTGCTGGGGGGATGGTTGTTCAGTGTGCCGAAATCGGCCAAGAACAAGGCGATGGCCTGGAAGGCCATCGAGTGGCTCAACAGCGGAGCCAACGACTACGCGATGGCGGCCAAGTACGGCATGACGCCTCGCTACAAGCGTAACTGGACCAAG
>VBAO01000040.1 GCA_005883865.1 Candidatus Segetimicrobium genomatis | reverse complement strand
CCGGGCCACCCCGCGGAAGCGCCGCCCGCCGGGCGATGACCTCCGGTGAGGAACACGGCGACTTCAGAGGCCGCGACGGACACGACCAGCAGGGCGGAAAACGCCACAATCATCAGCACGGCAACGGCCCGCTGGTGGACGATCCCGCGGGGGGGCACCCCGAAGATGCGGGCGAAGCTCACCTCGATCGCCGCGAAGAGGTTGGATCCGGCCACGAGCAGCGACGCAAACCCCACGAGCCCGAAGAGCCCGGAATACCGCCCCGCGGCGTTGACCACGTCGGCCATCTCTCGCGCCAGCTGCTCGGGGAACGCCGCCTGGATCTCGGCGATGAGGAGGGCCCGCTCGCCGGCCCCCTGGATGATGAATCCGCCGAGCGCCGTGAGCGAAAGCGCGAGGGGAAACAGGCTGTAGACGATGTTGAACGCGATGACGGTGGCCTGCTCGCTCACCTGGTGCGCGTCCAGACGTTCGACGAGGCGGGCCGCCCACCGCACCGCCCGGGTCTCCGCGATCCTCATCTTCCCCACGCCCGCGGGCCCGTCACCGCGCCCCCTTGATCTTCCAGACGAGGATCGAGCCGAGCACGACGTACACGATCGCGCCGGAGAAGACGACGGTGTACCCGAGGTTCGGCGTCCGGCGGTTGAAGGAGTCGAGAATGGGACCGGCGATGATCGGCGCCAGCACCTGGGGGAGCGTGTTGGCGATCGCCCAGATCCCGAGGTCCTTGGCCGCCGATCGGTTGCTCGGGAGCACGTCGATGGCCAGCGCCCAATCGACGCTGGTGTAGGCCCCGTACCCGATGCCGAACACGACCGCGATCCACACCAGGGTGGAATAGGGCGGTTGGGTCAGCAGCCCGACGCTCGTGAGCGCGAGAAAGACCCCGGCGGCGGAGACGATGCCCCGTCGTCCGATGCGGTCGGAGATCCAGCCCGCCAGGAGCGCCATCCCGGTGCCGGACGCGATCGTGATCGCGCTGAGGTGCCCCGTCGTCAGGGCCGCCTGCTCCCGCGTCAGGTGCAGGGTGTCCTTCACGAAGAACTGGAGGAAGGTGATCATGGTATAAAATCCCAGCATCACCAGGCCGCGTGTCACAAACATCCAGGCGAAGTCGGGGTAGCGCCGCGGGTCGATCCAGAACGAGCGCGCGAACTCCGTCAGGGCGAACGGTGGTGCCGCCCGCAGCGGCTCCTCCTTGATCTGCCACGCCATGGCCCCCGCGCACGCCGCCAACACGCCGGCGACGATGAAGTAGACCGCGGCCGCCTGGCCTCGCCCCACGAGGTTCCCGGCGACGAGCGCCGCGCTGACGGTGCCCATCATCATCATGAACCCCATGACCCCGGAGGTGAGCCCCCGCTGGGACGGCGGGACCTTATCGGGGATGAGGCCGTTGAACGAGCCCCCGGCAAAGTTGTTCGCGGCCTGGACGAGGACGAGCATGCCGGCGTACCACGCATAGGTGGGAGCGTAGCGCATCCCCACGAGGCCCGCGCAGTTGACGAGGATGCCCGCGAGGACGAACGGCCGGCGCCGCCCCATGGGCAGGGTGGAGCGGTCGCTCAAGGCGCCGGAGATGGGCGCGACGACCATCGCCATCACCGCGCCGCCCGAGAGCAGCAGCCCAAGGTAGACGCCCTTCTGGGATTCCGGCACGAACCGCAGGACCTCCGCCGGGATGACCACGGTCAGGAGGGCGCCCCAGTGAAAGCTCGTTGCGAACCAGTACACGCCGAGCCACACGAGCTCCACGAGGGACACGCGATCTCCCGGAGCATCGGAGACCGGGGGAGCCGCGGCGAGGGCGCCGGCGTTGCGCATCACGCGTCGTCGTCGGCCCGGGCGGCGACCGCCTCGCGGATCTCGCGCCTGAGCACCTTCCCGACCGCGGTCTTCGGCAGCGCGGAGGCGATCTCGATCCGCCGCGGAACCTTGTACGGCGCCAGGCGCTCCTTGAGAAACTCCACGAGCTCGCGCCGGATCGCCCGGGGATCGTCGGCGACGCCGTCCTTGAGCACGACCTGGGCCACCAGCAGCTCCCCCCGCACGCGGTGGGACACACCGGCCACCGCGGCCTCCTTGACCTTGGGGTGCCCGTGCAGCATCTCCTCGATCTCGCGGGGGTAGACTTTGAGCCCACCCACGATCACCAGATCCTTCTTGCGGTCGACGATGAAGAAGTAGCCGTCGTCGTCCATCCGGGCGATGTCACCGGTGTGCAGCCAGCCGCCGCGGAGGGTCGCCGCGGTCTCCTCGGGGGCGCTCCAATAGCCTTTCATCACCTGGGGCCCGCGGATCACGAGCTCGCCGGCCTCGCCGACCGGCAGCTCGCGCTCGCCGGTCTCCGTATCGACGATCCGGGCCTCCGTATCCGGGAGCGGCAGACCGATGCTGCCGACCTTGCGCTGGCCGTAGATCGGGTTGACGTGGGTCCCCGGAGACGCCTCACTGAGGCCGTACCCTTCGACCACCTTGGCGCCCGTCAACCGCTCGAACTGGGTCTGCACCTCGAGGGGGAGCGGCGCCGACCCGCTGACGCAGACCCTGATCGAGTTGAGGTTGTACTGCTGCACCTCCTTGAGCTGGTTGATCGCCAAATACATCGCGGGAACGCCGGGAAAGATCGTCGGCCGGTGGCGGGCGATCTGCTGGGCCACCAGCCTGGTATCGAACAGGCCCATCATGACGCAGATCACCGTCGAGGCGATGCTGATCGCCACGTTGAGCCCGACCGTCAGCCCGTACACGTGGAAGAAGGGCGCGACGCTGAGGAACCGCTCCTCGCCCTCCTTGAGATCGGTCAGCCAGCTTCGCATCTGGGTGAAGTTGGCCACGAGGTTCCGGTGGGTGAGCATCGCTCCCTTCGGGACCCCGGTCGTGCCGCCCGTGTACTGCAGCACCGCGAGGTCATCCGGCGCGACCTTCACGCCCGGCGGGCGGGGCGACGCGCTCCGGAGCAGGGCCGGGAGCCGGAGCCCGCCGGCGGGGCGGAGTTCCTTCCGGAAGCGCCACCACGCCAGCTGCTTCCACGGAAAGGGAAAGAAGTCGTAGGGCTCGGTGACGATGATCGACTCGAGGCCGGTTCCGGCCACGACCTCGCCCAGGGCGGGCATGAAGCGCGGAAGCGTCAGGATAGCCCTGGCCCCCGAGTCCTTCAGGACCGTGGAGAGGTCGTGCGCCTTGTAGAGCGGGTTGGTGGGCACGATGACCGCGCCCGCCTTGAGCGCTCCGTAGAAGCCAACAATGAACTGGGGCAGGTTGGGGAGCTGCACCGCCACGCGGTCGCCGGGCTTGATCCCCAGCCAGATCAGCCCGTTCGCGAACCGGTTGGCCAGGTGCTCGATCTGGCGATACGTCAGCACCGAGGAAAAATTCTTGGCGGCCACGAGCACCGCCGCGTGATGGGGGAACTGCCGGGCGTTCTCCTCGAGGAAGTGGTAGACGGGGACCTTGGGATAGGACAGCGTCGCCGGGACCCCTGCCTCATAATGCTTGAGCCAGATCCGCTCCATCGGGATCCTCCCTCACCCTACCGCATGCCTCGCAGCGAAGAAGGTGAGACGGCGCGCCCGGTCTACCACGTGGGCCGGCTCCGCCCCGGCGTTAGCAACAGGCATTCGTGAGATGCCCACGTCCACCCTCCGGCTGCCGCCGCGGGCCCAAAATGAAGGTGCCCCCGGTGGGGGCACCTTCAGACGAGCTCCCGACCCTCTTGGAAGGCTCAGGAGAGGTGGATCACCACCATTTTGAGCTCGGTCATCTCCTGGACGGCGTACTTGGGGCCCTCCTTGCCGAACCCGCTCTCCTTCAGCCCCCCATACGGCATCAGGTCGGCCCGCCACTGGGGCCCCCAGTTGATGTGCAGGTTGCCCGCCTCGACTTCCTGGGCGAACTTCATCGCCCAGTCGATGTTCTGGGTGAAGATCCCCGCGGACAGGCCGTAGTTGGTGTCGTTGGCCATCGCGATCGCCTCGTCGATGCTGCCGACCGGGGTGACGGCCACCGCGGGCCCGAACAGTTCGCTCCGCGACACCCGCATCTCGGGCTTCACATCGGCCAGCACCGTGGGCGCGTAGATCGCGCCCCGCCGTTCGCCGCCCGTGACGAGACGGGCGCCGGCCTGGACGGCCTCCTTCACCCATTCCTCGACGCGCACGGCGTCCCGCTCCCGCACCATCGGCCCCACCTTTGTCTTCTCCTCGAGGGGGTTGCCCGTCGCGAGCGCGGCCACCTTGGGTTTGAGGATGTTGAGGAAGTCGTTGTAGATCGGCTTGAGCGGAAGGACGCGCTGGCAGCTGATGCACACCTGCCCGGCGTTGGCGTAGCCTGTCGCCGCGACCCCCGTTGCCACCTTTTCCAGGTCCGCGTCGGGCATCACGATCAGCGGCGCATTGCTCCCCAGCTCCATGGTCACCTTCTTCAGGCCCGCGACCTGGCAGATGCGCTCGCCGACGTCCCGGCTTCCGGTGAAGGTGATCTTCCGCACCCGGGAATCCCGGCACAGCGCCTCGCCGACCTCGCTCCCGTTTCCCGTGATGCACTGGATGGCCTCGGGGGGGATCCCGGCATCCAGGAGAACCTGGGTCAGCTTCAGCGCGCTGAGGGGGGTGTCGGTCGCCGGCTTCACGATGACGCTGTTCCCGGCCGCGAGCGCCGGGCCGACCTTGTGGCAGACCAGGTGGAGGGGGAAGTTGAATGGGCTGATCCCCACCACCACGCCACAGGGGACGCGGATCGTGAACCCAAACTTGTTCACCGCGCCCGGCGCGCCGTCGAGCGGAACCACCTCGCTCGAGAGGCGCTTTGCTTCCTCGGATGAGAGCGCGATGATCTCGACCGCCCGCGACACCTCGACGCGGGCCTCCCCGATGATCTTCCCTTCTTCGAGGGTGATCGTCCGGGCGAGGTCCTCGCTCCGCTGGGTCATGAGGTCGGCCGCCTTGCGGAGGATGCGGTACCGGTCGTAGCCGGTCAGCTTCCGCATCGCCCGCGCGCCGCGCACGGCCGTCGCCAGCGCGCGCTCGATGTCATCGCCGTCGGCCTTCGGCACCGTGTCGACCTGGGACCCATCGTAGGGGTTGATCACCGGAATCACCGTGCGCTTGTCG
>VBAO01000039.1 GCA_005883865.1 Candidatus Segetimicrobium genomatis | reverse complement strand
ACCAGTCGATGTGGCGGGCGTTGGCCTCGTCGTCCAGCCGCCCGCGATCGTCGAAGAGCGTGGGGGTCGGCACGATGATGCCGGACAGCGGCGCCATCGTCATCGCGCGGTCTCCTGCTTCAGCGCCAGCCACATCCGGTACACCGCGTTGCGGCGAAGGCCGGTGGCCTCGGCCGTGCGGCGCACCGCCTCGAACGGCGCGATGCCTTCCGTGAGCGCGGCGCGGAGCATGGATTGCGCGGTCTCGCCCACGTGCGCCGCGGCTTCGTGCGGCTCGCCCGCCCCCGCGGCGGCGCCGTCCCGGGCGCCCGCGACCGCGCGCGTCTCGGCCCCGGCGATGACGAGCGTGAACTCGCCCTGAGGGCGGCGCGCGGTGAAGCGCTGGATCGCTTCGTCGACCGTGCCCCGGAACACCTCTTCATGCATCTTGGTCAGTTCGCGCGCCACGGCGATTCGGCGATCGCCCCATGCCTCCCTGATGGCCGCGAGCGTCTTGAGCACCCGATGGGGCGCTTCGTAGATGACGAGCGTGTGGGGGACCGCGCGGTGAGCGTCGAGCGTGCGCCGGCGCTCGGACGGGGCGGCCGGCAGGAAGCCGAAGAACGTCACCGGGGCGGTCGGGAGCCCGGAGGCGACCAGCGCCGTGACGAACGCGCTCGGCCCCGGCAGCGGAACGACGAGGATGCCCGCCGCCACCGCGTGCCGCACGACCTGGATCCCCGGATCGCTGAGCCCGGGGGTTCCCGCATCGGAGACGAGCGCGACCGACTCCCCCGCGAGGAGGCGGGCGATGAGCTCGGGCGCCCGCGCCTGTTCGTTGTGCTCGTGGAGGCTCACCACCCGGGCCGGGATCTTGTGATGCGAGAGCAGCGTCCGCGTGCGGCGGGTGTCTTCGGCCGCGACGAGCGCCACCTCCCGGAGGATTCGGAGCGCGCGCAGGGTGACGTCCTCCAGGTTGCCGATCGGGGTGGCCACCAGGTACAGAACGCCGGAGCGCGCCGTCGCCACATTTCCACTATAGCAGAGGGCCTAGCGATCGGGGAGGATGGCGCGCGGGGCGAGTCGCGGGCCCGTGCGCCCGTCCAACGGGCAGGGACTTGGGGCATCTAACAGGGCAAGCCTCTCCTCTCGGCGAGAGCGTCGACCGACATGAGCGCGATACGACGCACGAAACGGATCCCCATGAAACCCCGGCCGGCGGACCGACCGGGGGCCGCTGCCGCCGGCTTCGGCCCGCGCGAGCGGTTTTTCACCCTCTCCCTCGATATGCTGTGCATCGCGGGCTTCGACGGGTATTTCAAACAGCTGAACCCGGCCTGGGAACGAACGCTTGGCTTCACCATCATGGAGCTCACAGCCAAACCCTTCATCGAATTCGTGCACCCCGAAGACCGGGGATCGACGATCAGGGAGGCGCAACGGCTCATGGCCGGCGCCGAGACGGTGTCCTTTGAGAACCGCTATCTCACCAAGGATGGCTCGTACAGGTGGATTTCCTGGACCACCGCCGTCTCAGTCGAGGACCAGTTGTATTTTGCGGTCGCCCGGGATATCACCGAGCATAGGCGGGCCGAGGGTGCGCTGCGGGACAGCGAGGAGCGGGTCCGCCTGATCATCGACGGCGCGTACGAGGCCTTCGTCGGCATGGATGGCGGCGGCGTCATCACCGCGTGGAACGCCCAGGCCGAGACGACCTTTGGCTGGACCAAGGAAGAAGCCGTCGGCCGGCCCGTGGCCGACACGATCATCCCCCCGCAATACCGGGACGCCCACCGGCGGGGCCTGGCGCACTTTCTCGAGACCGGCGCCGGGCCGGTCCTGAACACGCGGATCGAGATCACGGCGTTGCACCGAGACGGACACGAGTTCCCGGTCGAATTGACGATCACGCCCATTCGGTTGGGGTCCCGGCACATGTTCAGCGCGTTCGTCCACGACATCAGCCGGCGCACCGAGGCGCGGGAGGCGGTCCGTCAGGCGAAGGACGAGGCCGACCGGGCCAACCAGGCCAAGAGCGAGTTTCTCTCCCGGATGAGCCACGAGCTGCGGACTCCGTTGAACGCCATCCTTGGGTTTGCCCAGTTGCTCGAGATGGACTCCTTGAGCCCCGAGCAACGCGAGAGCGTCGAGCATATCCTCAAGGGGGGGCGGCACCTGCTCGATCTCATCAACGAAGTGCTGGACATCGCACGAATCGAGGAGGGCCGCCTGGCCATCTCCGTCGAGCCGGTGTCGATCACCGAGGTGGTCCGGGAGAGCCTCGACCTGGTCGCCCCCCTGGCCGCCGCTGAAGACGTCCGCCTCACGGGTGGGGCGGCCGGTCTCCCCACCCGCTTCGTGATGGGCGACCGTCAGCGTCTCAAGCAGGTGCTCCTGAATCTCCTTTCCAACGCGGTCAAGTACAATCGGAAGGGAGGCTTGGTGAATCTCTCCGTCGAGGAAACCGCCGAGGGTCGGGTGCGGATCAACGTGCACGATACCGGCCCCGGCATCGCACCGGAAAAGCTGAAGTTGGTCTTCACTCCCTTCGAGCGTCTGGGGATCGAGCAGACGGGGATCGAGGGAACCGGGCTCGGCCTGGCGCTCTCCAAGCGCCTGAGCGAGGCGATGGGGGGCACGCTGGGGGTCGAGAGCGCCGTGGGCCGGGGGAGCACCTTCTGGGTCGAATTGTCTCAGACGGACAGCCCGGTGGACCGGATCGCGCGGACAGGCGCGCCCCTCCCCGACAAGGTCGACCTGGACGCGTCCAAGAAAGCCCAGATCATCCTCTACATCGAAGACAACCTCTCGAATCTCAAGCTCATCCAGCGTCTCCTCGCCCATCGACCCGAAGTGAGGCTCGTTCCCGCCATGCAGGGCCGCCTGGGCCTGGATCTGGCCCGGGAGCACCGGCCCGCCCTGATCCTGCTCGACCTGCACCTCCCGGACATCCCGGGAGACGAAGTCCTCCAGCGATTGCAGGCCGACCCCGAGACGCGTCAGATCCCGGTCGTCGTGATCAGCGCCGACGCCACGCCCGGTCAGGTCGACCGCCTGCTGGCCGCCGGGGCACGAGCGTACCTCACCAAACCCCTCGACGTGAAGACGCTCCTGGCGGTTCTGGAACGAGGCGGGTTACCGCGAAAGCCGGTCGCGCCCGATCGCTAACGTTCCGCCGCCGGCGACGGCGAGGGCGAGCGCGACGGTCAGGAACGTCAGTTCCAACTCGAACCCCCCGATGAATCCCTGGGGCCAGACGACCTTGACGATGGCGACCGCCATCTCGACCGCGAGCAGCGCCCCGACGAGGCGGGTCCAGAGCCCGAGGAGGAGCAGGACGGCGCCTCCGAGCTCCAGGGTGGCGGAGACGCGCGCGAGGAGGTCGGGGAAGGGGAGGTGGACGGTCATCATCAGCCCCGCGAGGCGCCCCAGGCCGCCGGCCCACTTGAGGTAGCCGTGCGTCCCAAAGGCGGCGGCCAGGATCAAGCGCAGCAGCAGGAGGGCGAGGTCGATCCCGGCGCCGCGCCCGTTGCCGGTTGCGCCCGTCTGCGTCCTCGCGGTCACGCCCGCGTGGCGCTCGCGAGACCCTCGCCGAGGCGCCGGGCGATGATCTCGGCCTCACCCGGCTGGAGCATCCAGGAGGCGATCTCCACGCTGCCCTCTTCGTAGGGAACCGGCACCACTTCGATCGACGGGTTCCCGTCCCTCAACTCCCGGACGATCTCGGCCGCGCTCACCTTCACGAGGCGCTGATCCCACCGGATGCGCGCGTGGGGCACCTGGTTCGCGATCGGCGGGACAAAGCGCTCCGTCATGACCCCGAGCACCGCCGCCAGGCCCTCGCGAATCACGTCGACCCGCCGCTCCCATTCCCGCCAGTCGGCCTGGTGGTCGCGCTGCAGGTAGACTTCCAGCGCCACCATCATGGCGATCATCTCTTCTTTGCTGACCTTCAGGCCGCGCCCGATCGTGTCGCTGTGCGGGGCGGTGTTCAGCCGGGCGGCATGGATCAGGTCCGCGCGCCCGAGGAGCAGGCCGGCGCCCTGCGGTCCCCGGAGGCCCTTGCCGCCCGACACGGCGACCAGATCGAAGCCCAGGAGCGTGTGCGCGAACAGGTTCTCCACCGGCGGGACATCCGCGGCGGCGTCGTTGAGCGTGGGGATCCCGAGGTGCTTGCCGAGCCGGACGAACTTGGCCGCCGGGATCCGGCCCTGGGGCTCGTTCTTGTTGAGGAACAGCATCATGGCGGTGCGCTCGGTCAGGGCGCGCTCGACGTCGTCCTCCGATTCGACTTCGATCAGGCGGACGCCGCAGTTGCGGACCGCGTGATCGTAGGCGAAGCGGTGGGACTTCTGCACGATGACCTCGTTCTTCATCCCGGCCGTATCGGGCAACCGCCGGATGCGCTCCGGATCGGTCCCGGTGATGCAGGCCGCCGTCCCCAGGGTCAGCGCCCCAAACCCGCCGGAGGTGACCATCGCCGCCTCGCAGCTGAGGAGCTTGGCGATCCGCCGGCCCACGGCATCGTGCAACTCGTCGAGCCGGACAAAATGGCGCGACATGGCCGCGAAGGCCTGGACGGCTTCGGGGGGCATCAACGCCGCCGCGGACGCCGAGCTCCCCGAGGAAGTCGCGCCTGGGTCGGATGCTAGAGACGTCACGCCGGGATCGTTTGGGCACGGTGGCCCCTCCTTCTTTGGAGGTCATCTCGGGCTCGATGTCCCTGCCGTCGTCGACGCGGGGAAGGCGTTGCGCACCTCCACGAGCGCGTCCCGCGCGGCGTGCACGGTCTGCGCGACGTGCTCGGCGGTGTGGGCGGCGGAGAGATACCACCGCCCGCCCGGAATCGGCCGCACCCCGCGCCGCACCAGGGCCTCGGCAAACGCCGCGTACCGCTCCGCCCCTTCCGTCCGCGCCGTGCGCGGGTCCTCGATCGACGACCGGGGCGTGATCCACATGTGGAAGACGGGCCCCGGCCCCTGGACGAGCACCGGCACCCCGGCCTCCGCGCCGGCATTCCGCAGCCCCTCCATCAGGGCGCGCCCGGTGGCCGTGATGCCCTGGTACGCGGCGCCGCCGCCGGCTGCGAGCGCGTCCAGCGTCGCCCGGGCGGCCGCCATCGCGGGGAGGTTGCCGTTGTAGGTGCCGCCGTGCAGCACCGCCCCGGAAGCGACCGGCTCCATCAGGTCGCCCCGGCCCCCGACCACGCTCAGCGGAAATCCGTTGGCGACCGCCTTCCCGAAAACCGTGAGATCGGGCGTGATCCCGAGCAACGACTGCGCCCCGCCGAGCGCGACGCGGAAGCCGGTGATTACCTCGTCGAAGATGAGGACGGCGTCATCGCGGTCGCACCACTCCCGGATCGCCTCGACATACCCCGGCCGGGGGGGGATGACCCCGGTGTTGCACAGGATCGGCTCCAGGATCACCGCGGCGATCTGCCCACGGTACATCTGCATCGCCGCCCGCAGCGCCTCCGGGTCGTTCCAGGGCAGGACGATGACGTCCTGGAGCGCCGCGCGGGGCTGGCCCCGGGTGCCCGGCACCGCGGGGGCCACGGGCCGCTCGGGGTCCGGCGGCTCCCCGATGTAGATCGTGTCCAGCCAGCCGTGGTAGTGGCCCTCGAACCTCGCGATCTTCCACCGGCCGGTGGCCGCGCGGGCGATGCGGATCGCCGCGTGGACCGCCTCGGAACCGGAGGAGCAAAACCGCATGACCTCGACCGATGGGACTGCGGCCGCGATGCGCTCGGCGACCTCGATCTCCAGGAGGTGGGTGCCTCCGAAGACCAGGCCCCGGTCGATTGCCTCGACGACGGCTCCGGTCACTCGGGGGTCGGCATGCCCGAGGATGATGGGCCCCATCCCGCACACGTAGTCGATATACGTGTTGCCGTCGACATCCTCGAGGATGGGCCCGCGGGCCCGGGTGAACACTAAGGGGATCGGGCGCTCGGCCAGCCGGATGTTGCTGTTCACGCCCCCGGGCAACACCCGCCGCGCGCGCCGCAGATACTCTTCCGACTTTTGCAGTTCACCCACCGAGAGCCTCGCCGGAGGCATGCCTTTTGTGCGAGAGGATCATACCACCGCGGGCAGACCCCGTAAAGGCGCCGATCACGCCGGACGGCCGGCGATCCTGCACCGCGTCGCGTGTTCGACGGTCTGGCCGGAGGCCAGATCGACGGGCCGGCAGAGCACCAGCACCGCACCCTGGAAATTCTGTTCGTAGCCCCCCTCGGAGTTCGAGATGGTGATGAGGGGAAAGGCCCAGATCCCCACCGGCGCGGACGGTTCGAACGTCAGGGCGAGCCCCGAGTGGGTCTCGTTCACCGTCACGCGCTCCGCCTCGGGCAGCGCTCCCGGTTCGTGGAGGGGGATCCGGCGGCCCCCCGCTTCCGCCCACACCTCCCCGGACGCGCCGAACACGCCGAGCCCCCACTCTTCGGCGAGGAGGGCGGGCGCCGTCGCCGCGCCGTCCGCGCGAATGCGGGCGCGGTGGACCAGCCCGTGGGCGCCCGATGCCATCTCGATCACGCGTTCGACCGATACCCGGGCGCCCCCGAGATCCGCGGCGCGGCGCAGCCGAACCGCGGCGCGCCCGCGCGCCTCATCGAGTTCCCACGCATAGGCGCCGGTCGCGAACCCGCCGAGATCGTCCTGCTGGTCGCGCCACATCTGCTCGAGCGTGGTGCCCCGGGGCAGCAGGTGGAGGCGCAGGCTGGCTCGGCGCCACCGATCGTAGATGAGGAACCGCTCGAGCCCGGGCTGCTTGACCCGCACCGCGGTGGTGTGGATGGTCTCCAGGCCCTCCTGCTCGGTGACGCGGGCCGCGCCCGATGCCAGGGCCTCGATGAGATCGGCATGGTAGCCTTCGCGCCGCCGCGTCAGCACGTTCCCCAGGTGGCGGCGCGCCGGCCGGTAATCCCACTCCACCACGCTGCCGCCGCGGCCGGGATCGACGGTCAGGGCCAGGACGTCCGTGGCCAGCCGCACGTCCGGCCGGCCGTCCCCGTCGAGATCCGCCGTCTCGGCGAGCGCAAACGGCCGGGGGTGCGCGGCCTCCTCGGCGATCGCCTCGGCCGCGATCGAGTGGCTGAACGCGGCGCCGCGGATGTGGGGCAGGTAGACGCCGCCGAACACCCCGTGCCAGTACGGGCAGTTGCCTTCCCCGGCCCACAGCGCGTCGAGCGCCCGCGTCTTCTCCGGCCCCGGGGTCATGGCGTGGACCTTGCCCCCGGCGCGCAGGCTCAGCCGGTGCAGGGTGTTGACCTCGTCGTACTTGACCAGGAAGTGGCGCCAGAACCCCCCGCGCACGAACGGGAGCACCTCCGCCCACGGGCTGGTCTCGAGGTCGTGCTTGAGGTGCGCGAGGCGGGTCGACTGCTCCGGCGGCAGCGCCCACTCGCCCATCTCCTCGTAGGAGGCGGTGGGGAGGTAGACCCGTCCCGCCGGCTCGCGCGTGCGCCGGTACTCGCCGGGAGGCGTGAGCTCGATCCACGGCGCCTGCTC
>VBAO01000038.1 GCA_005883865.1 Candidatus Segetimicrobium genomatis | reverse complement strand
GGGGCCGCCGCAGCCGGCGATGATCTTGCAGCGTCCCTTGGCGACCTCCCGCGTCACGCGGAGGACTTCGCGGCGCTCTTCGGCTGTCAGGTACGGTCCTTCGCCCGTGTCGACGTTCACCGCCAGGCCGGCGGACCCGAGGCCGACGAGCCAGCTAATATACCTCCGATACGCATCGAAATTGATGCGGTAGTCCGGTTCCATGGGCACAATGACTGCCGGGATGATGCCCGCCAGGTCTTCCGCTCTCATCGACGACCTCCACGCTCGGCCGTTGCGTCGTACCTACAATACCACGACGCATTTCATCGTGCCTCTCTGGATCCTCAGCACCCGGAGAACCGCGGGGGGCGCTTTTCAATGAAGGCCCGCTGCCCTTCCGCAGCGTCGTCGCTCAGTCCGACCTCCACCGCGAGTGTGGATTCGAGCGCAATCCCCGCATCCCAGCCGTACCGCACCCCCATGTTGACACACCGCTTCGAGGCCGCGACGGCTGATGCCGGCATGGCTGCGATCGCCGTCGCCAACTCAAGCGCCCGTTCGATCAGCGTCTCGTCGGCGATGACTTCCTCAACCAGCCGGACGGCCTTGGCTTCCTCCGCGGAAAGGATATGACCCGTCAGCAGGAGGTAGAGGGCACGTCCGCGGCCGAGGAGATGCACGAGACGCTGCGTCCCGCTTCCCGACGCAAAGGCGCCGACTTGAACTTCGGGCAGCCCGAACTTCGCAGAGGCGGCGGCGATCCGGATATCGCAGGCCAGCGCCAGAACGGCGCCGCCCCCAAGCGCGTATCCATTGCAGGCCGCGATCACCGGGAACCGGGCCGCCTCGATTTGGTCATTGAGGGCATTCTCCTCGCGCTCAGCTTCGAGGAGCCAGCCCCCATCCCGTTTGAACTCCTTGATATCCGAGCCCACGGAAAAGGCCTTCCCGGACCCGGCGAGCACCACGCACCGAACGGTCGCATCCGCCTCGAGCATCGTCAACGCATGCCTCATCGCTCGTTTCACCGCAAGTCGCAAGACCCCAAGGGGCTCCGAGGCGATGGTCAGAAGCGCCACGCCGGGCCGCGGCCGCGACATCTTGATCGCGCCGGCCTCGATGTCTTCGTTGCCCGCACGCTTCCGAGGTCGGTCCGTCATCGCCGTGACCTGGCGGAGGATGTCCCGGTTCCGGCATCGATGAGCTCGAGCCTGGCGGATCTCGGCTGAGGTGACCGTGCGGCCAGGTCCATCGACAGGCTCATGCGCTCGGGTCTGAACAGCCTCGGATCCATTTCCTTCAGGGGCGTGCCGACCTTCGGACGAAAGTCCATGTGGGCAAAGACGTCCCGCTCCAGATCGATGCCGGGCGCGACCTCGACGAGCTCGAGTCCATCGTGCGTCCGGCGGAACACCGCGCGTTCCGTGACGTACAGGACGGTCTGTCCCTTCTGTTGGCCGTACCCCGCATTGTAGGATACCTGTTGGACCCGCTTGACAAACTTTCGATTGCGACCTTCGCGCAGGATCTTCGTTCTTCCATCGGGCCACGCAATCTCGAATCCCCCCGCCGTGAACGTCGCGCTGAACACGACTTTCTTGGCGTTTTGGCTGATATTGACGAATCCCCCGAAGCCAATGATGCGATCCCCAAAGCGGCTGACGTTGACGTTGCCGTGCTCATCGGCCTCGGCAAACGAGAGGAACGCCAGATCCAGTCCGCCCCCGTCATAGAAGTCGAACTGATAGGGCTGATCGATCATGGCCATGTAATTGGTCGCCGCGCCCGCCTCAACGCCCATCGCAGGGGCGCCGCCGATGAGGCCTTGTTCATTGGTCAGGACGATGCCGTCGAGGATGTCTTCCTCGGCCGCGACCACCGGCAGGCCGGTGGAAATCCCGGACCCGATATTGCAGATGGCCGCCGGGAAGAGCTCGAGGGCGGCCCGCCGAGCAATGACCTTCCTCGGCCCGAAGGGCAGGGGGGTCAATTCGGAGAGTGGAACACGCAGCTCCCCCGCGAAGGCAGGGCTGTACGGCGTGAGGTACGATTGGACCTGGGTCGGGTCGACAACGACGAGATCGACGAGAATCCCCGGAATCTTCACCTGCTTTGGCGGAAGCGTCTGCCGTCTGGCCAGGCGCTTGACCTGCACCACCACGACACCGCCGGCGCGCCGCGTCGCCTGCGCCATGGACATCATCTCTCCGAAGATCGCCTCCTGTTCCATGGTCACGTTCCCATCCTCATCGGCCGTGGTCCCTCTGAGGAAGCACACGTCGATGTGAAAGGGCTTGTAGAACATCCATTCGCGGCCGCCGATCGCGATGATGTCCACGAGGTCCTCGTTGGTCGACCGCGTCTGCTTTCCGCCCCCGACGCGCGGATCGGCGTACGTGTGCAGCCCGGTATGGGTGATGAGCCCGGGCCGGCCCGCCGCCATCTCCCGCATCAATTGCGAGAGCGCTCCCTGAGGCAGGGTGTACGCCTCGATGAGATTCTTCCGCGCCATATCCTCCACACTCGGCGAATCCACCAACGATCCCGTCACGACCCGCTTCAACAGGCCCTCGTGGGCAAGCCGGCTGACGCCTTGCCGATCCTCATCGCCGAGCCCCACGGGATGGACGATCGTGACCGCCTTGGGCGTCGCGTCTTCGAGGTACCGGTGCTCGAGCGCGGCGATGAGTGATTCGGGAACGGCGTGGCCGCCGCCGGAGCCGCCGATGACTATCGTGTCGCCGTCGTGAACCAGCCGAACCGCATCTGCCGCAGAGACGATCTTCAACGATGGCCTCCTCTCCTCACAGGACCTTCTGGATGTGCGTGGCCGCGACAACGACTTCGTCGTGCTGATTCACCACCTCGACTTTGGCGATGGTGCGGCTGCGCTCGATGTCCAGGTCGGTCACCTCATACGTCACCGTCACGGTATCGCCGATGAACACCGGCTTGATAAACCGGATGCGATCGTACCCGAGCGACACCAGCGGCCGGCCGAACCCCTGATGGATGAGGGTCGAGGCGGTTGACGTGTATCCGAGCAGGAGGACGCCTTGCGCGATCCGGCGCCCAAACGGCGTCGTCTTGCAATATTCCTCATCGAGATGAATCCGGTCGAAGTCGCCCGTAATGCCCGAAAAGAGATAGACGTCTGACTCCGACACCGTCTTGCTGAACTGCACTTTCTTTCCAATCGGAAAGTCCCTGATGGTTTCTCCAGGAGTCACCAGATCATACCTCCTCAGCGAGAGAATGAGGCGACCGTTGGTTCGGCGCTCACCACCAGTCGCCGCCGGCGGAAAGACCCCCGTCGACGTAAATCGTCTGCCCGGTAATGAAGCGCGAGGCCCTCGACGCCAAGAACACCACGACGTCGGCGACCTCCTCCGGGGTGCCAATACGGCGCAACGCGGAATTCGTGATGGCCGCGCGCGTCTTCTCGGGAAATTGCTCCATATACGCCTCGGTGAGCGGTGTCCGGATCACCCCCGGACCGACAGCATTCACGGTGACGCCGTTCGGGCCCCACTCGATCGCGAGGCTGCGCACCAGCCCGCTCAGACCGGCTTTCGTGGCCGTGTACGGGGCCCGCAAGACCATCCCGTACACGGCGATGGCCGAACTGGTGATGACGACCCTCGCCTCCCCGCGGCCCATGATCAAGGGAACAAACACCTGGAGCGTCGAAATGACTCCCACAAGGTTCGTCTCGACGATCTCGCGCACGGTCTCCGCGGGCACGTCAAGCGCCGGCAGACGGGTGTTCACACCGGCGTTCGGGATGACGATGTCGAGCGGAATGTCCTCGGCAATCAGCCAATCACGAATCCTATCCAGAGCCGTTCGGTCTCTGACATCCGCAACGAAGCTCCACGCGTTCGGCGGATCGGCGATTTCCGCCCTGAGGGATTTCACGATTTCTGCGGTCTCTCTGTTTCTGTCGATCACGATGATCTGGGATCCCGCCTCCAAGAAGCGGCGCGCAATGGCATGGCCGATCCCGCGCGCCCCACCCGTGATCAGCGCCGTGCGACCGTTCAGCCCAAGCCAGCTATTCCTCATGAATCCTTTCGTGCCGCCGCCGAGAGGGCCGCCGTAGAGACGGTCCTCTGCGGCGCAGCGGGTGCGATGCGAACCGGCGACAGGGAATTCAGCATCATTCATTGTATCAAAAAGGGGAAATGGCCCCGTGATCGATATCGCCCGGGCCCCAAGTCAGGCGGAGGTGAATGATGCCAAACTCTCAGATGTCGCGCCGAGCGTTGCTCTCCACGGCCTGGGCCGGAGCCGCCGTCCTTCTCGCGAACGGCGGCCTGGAGGTGCGGCCGGCTCAGGCGGCGAGCAAGAAGGTCCTCGTGATCGGGACCGATATCAGCGATATCAACTTCCTCGATGCCACCCGGCAGTTTACATACTCGGGCCCGATCCCCATCCGTGCCGCGTACGAATCGCTCATGACGATGGCTCCGGGCGACTATGAGACGCTCCAGCCTTTGCTGGCGACCAAGTGGGAGCGGGTCGACAACGGCAATGCGTGGGTATTCCACCTCCGCGACGGGGTCAAATTCTCGACCGGCAACCCGTTCACCGCAGAGGACGTCAAGTTCTCGTTCGACCGATTGCAGAACTGGAAGGAAGATCCGGCTGAGCTCGCGGGGAACTTCAAGAGCACGGACATCATTGATCCTCGGACTGTCAAGATCACCCTGGTCGACAAGAGCCAGCCCCTGCTCAACCTCCTTGTGTCGCCGACGTTTGTGATCATGGATTCCAAGGCCGCCACAGCGCACGGGGCCACCAGCGGCCCAGAGACGCCGAAAACAGACAAGGCCAGCGAGTGGTTGAATCAGAATTCCGTGGGGACAGGACCCTATATCATACGACAATGGGAGCGCAACTCCCAGGTCGTGTTGGAACGCAATGTCCAGTACTGGCGCCGACCGGCCCCATTCGAGCGCATCGTCATCCGGCACATTCCGGAAAGCACGACGCAAGTCCTCGCGCTCAAGCGAGGGGATCTCGATGCGGCGCTCAATCTGACCCCTCCACAGTTGGATAGCCTCAAGGGCCAAGCAGGTATCCGGCTCGTCCAGGGGACCAGCCTGGCTCAACCCGGCGCTGGGCAAGAAGGAAGCCCGGCAGGCCGTGGCCTATGCCATCGACTATGACGGCATCATCACCGGCTTGTTGAAGGGCTCCGCCACGCGCCCCCCGAGCTTCATTCCGGTTGGGCTCGGCGGGGCCACCGAGACCCTCACCAAGCAGATCGGATACCGGCTCGACCCGGCGCGCTCCAAGCAACTCCTCGAGAAAG
>VBAO01000094.1 GCA_005883865.1 Candidatus Segetimicrobium genomatis | reverse complement strand
GACGAACGAGACCGCGGGCAACGTATCGCCCGTGAGCGCCGTGAAGAACTCCTGTTCGTCCCTCAGGTGTTGCGCGCGGCCGGGGGTGCCGTCCGCGTACCGGGCGAAATACGCGAAGGGGTGATGGTGGAACTGGAACAACCTGTCCGGGCGTCCGGCAACGGCGTCGTTCCACCCGCCGGCGTACCAGGCCCAGGAGATGCCCCGCTCGTCGAGCCGGTCCCCGATCGTCGGCATCGTCTGGCTGGGGAGGAGCCTGCTCGGATCGGCCTCCGCGGGGTGCGGTGAGTTCACCGAGTACGTCGTGTTGACCGCGTACCCGTCGGGCGTCACCGGCCCATCCTTGACGAGCGCGCCGCCGGCGTCGAGCTGCGCCCTCAGGGCGTCGGGCGCGTCGGGCCACCGCGGGGTGCACGCGCACACGAGCCAGAAGTGGTTGAGGAACGATCCGCCGAACGCGGCGTGGAAAAAGTTGTCCGCGAGCACGTACTGCCGGGCGAGCCTGCCCTCCGGCATGTTCGTGGCATCGTAGGCGCTCATCACGAGCCCGGCGGCGTCGCTCCAGGCGATGAACTTGTCCATCTTGCCGCCGTCGATCTGGTACTGCTCCTGATAGAAGCGGTGGACGAGATCTCCGGTCCGCTCGTTCGACGGGACGTACTGCGTGGCATCGAACGGCGCCACGGGCAGGTCCGCCGGAAAGCGCGGGTCGGGCGCCGGCGGCTTCTTCGCCGTATCGATGGGCTGGGGCAGCGTGGTGTACGGGCGCCCCGCCTTGTCGACCTGCCGGACCGCCGTCCCGGCGTTGGCGATCCCGTTGGCCCCGGGGAACTTGCCGTACAGTCCGTCGAAGCTCCAGTTCTCCTGGTAGATGACGACGAGGTGGTGGATCTTGTCGAGGCCCGCCGCCTGTCCCCGCGTCGGATTGGGCGCGGCCGCAGCCAGTCCCAGGATGAGGCCGGGGACCACCAGCCTCCACCCGCTCCGCCCGATCGTCATGACCCGGTTATCCGAACCGGCCGGTGATGTAGTCTTCCGTGCGCTGGTCCTTCGGGCGCGTGAAGAGCTCCGTCGTGGGGCGAAACTCCACGAGTTCGCCGCTGAGCATGAACGCGGTGCTGTCGGACACCCGCGCGGCCTGCTGCATGTTGTGCGTCACGAGGACGATCGTCAGGTTGTCGCGCAGCGTCCTGGCCAGCTCTTCGATCTTCAGCGTGGACGCCGGATCCAGGGCGGAGGCGGGCTCGTCCATCAGCAGGACCTCCGGCTGGACCGCGAGCGCGCGGGCGATGCACCACCGCTGCTGCTGGCCCCCCGAGAGGCTCGCGCCCGAGCGGCCCAGCACGTCCTTGACCTCGTCCCACAGCGCCGCCTGCCGCAGGCTCCGCTCCACGACGTCGTCGAGTACGCGGCGGTCGTGGACTCCGTTCAGCCGGAGCCCGGCCGCGACGTTGTCGTAGATCGACATCGTGGGGAACGGGTTGGCTCGCTGGAACACCATCCCGACGCGCCGCCTGACCGCAACGGGGTCGACGTCCGGAGCGTAGATGTCCTCCCCGTCCAGGAGGACTCGGCCCTCCACCCGGGCGCCGGGCACGAGTTCGTGCATGCGGTTGAGGCAGCGCAGCAGGGTCGATTTTCCGCATCCGGAAGGACCGATGACGGCGGTGATGCGGTTGGCGGCGAACCCCAGCGACACGCCGCGGACCGCGTGGGTCCGGCCGTAGTACGCGTTTATTTGAACGGCCCGGATCTGGTCTGCCACCACCTGCTCCAGCGGGATCGCCCGTGCGGCCGCGTCGATCAACGCGCGGCTGAAGAGCGTATTGGAGATCTCCATCAGGACGACCTCCTCGCCGAGACCTGACGCCGCCCGACCAGCCGGGCCGTGATGTTCAAGACAAGGACCATCGTCATCAGCACGAGGGCCGCCGCCCAGGCCTGCCGGTGCCAGTCGTCATACGGGGCGATCGCGTAGTTGTACAGCTGCACGGTGAGGGAGGCGGTGGGCTGGTCCAGGCGGCTCTGCCAGTACTGGTTGTTGAACGCCGTGAACAATAGCGGCGCGGTCTCCCCGCTGATCCGGGCGACCGCCAGCATCACGCCGGTCACCACCCCCACGGTCGCCGTGCGCAGGACCACGCGCAGCGTGGTGACCCGCCACGGGACGCCGAGCGCGAGCGCGGCCTCGCGCAGCGTGGCGGGCACCAGGCGGACCAGCTCCTCGGTCGTGCGCATGACGAGCGGGGTCATCATGATGCCGAGCGCCGCCCCGCCCGCGAGCGCCGAGAACCGCTTCATCGGCACCACCAGCAGCGTGTAGACGAAGATCCCCACGACGATGCTCGGGACGCCGTTGAGGACGTCCGCGGTGAACCGGATCCACCCGCCCAGCCGTCCGTTGCCGAGCTCCCCGAGGTACACGCCGCCGAGGATGCCCACGGGCAGGCCGATGCAGGAGGCGAGTCCGATCAGCGTGAGCGTGCCGGCGATCGCGTTCGCCATGCCCCCGCCGGTCTCGCCGACGGGCCTGGGCAGCTGCGTGAAGAACGCCCAGTTGAGCGCCGTGATCCCCTGCGCCACGACATACCCGAGCACACTGGCCAGCGGCACCAGCGCGAGCAGCACCGCCGCGAACGAGAGGCCGGTCATCGCCCGGTCGACCAGCCGGCGGCGCAGCGCCGCCCGGGGAGTCGGGGTCATGCGCTGACGACTCCCCGCGGGGCGAGCCGCCACACGAGCCACCGCGCGATGGCGTTCACGATCAGCGTGATCACGAAGAGCACCATGGCCAGCTCGATCAGGGCCGAGACGTAGATGTCGGTGGTCGCTTCGCTGAACTCGTTGGCCAGGGCCGCGGCGATGGTGTACGCGGGCTGGAAGAGCGACGGCGAGATCTGCGGCCGGTTGCCGATCACCATCGTCACGGCCATCGTTTCCCCCAGCGTGCGCCCCAGGCCGAGGATCACCGCGCCGATGATGCCCGTCCGGCCGTAGGGAAGGACCGCCCGGTGGATCACCTCCCAGCGCGTGGCGCCGATGGCGTATGCGGCCTCGCGCTGGGTCACCGGAACCGTCTTGAGGACCTCGCGAGAGACCGACGAGACGATCGGAACCAGCATGATCGCGAGGATCATGCCGCCGGCGAGCAGCCCGATTCCGTACGGCGGGCCGCTGAACAGGGGCAGCCAGCCCAGCGTCCTGCTCAGCGCCGGCTCGACGGCGTTGCGCAGCCACGGCGCCATCACGAAGATGCCCCAGAGGCCGAGGATCACGCTCGGGATGGAGGCCAGCAGCTCGACGACGAATGATAGGACCGTCGAGACGCCCGCGGGCGCGATCTCCGCCAGGTAGATCGCGACGCCGAGGCTCACCGGCACCGCGAGGATCAGCGCGACGAGCGAGGACGCCAGCGTCCCGTAGGCATACGTCAACGCGCCAAAGACGCTGTGCACGGGATCCCACCGGACCGTCCAGAGGAACGACGGCCCGAACTGCCGGATCGCCGGCATCGCGGCCGCGATCAATTGCACGAGCACCGCCGCGACGAGCAGGATCACGGAGACCCCGCATGCCGTGAGTGTCGCGCGGAACGCCCCGTCCCGCCAGGCCTGATGGCCTCGAGTGAGGCCGGAGCGGGGAGGGAGGAGGGCCGACGGGCTCAACACGCTTCTCACACTACGCCGCTCCCGGGGCCCATGTGCGATGCCTCCGTGAAGGCAGGGTTAAGACAGTGTTAAACCATCGATCGGAGCGGCCACCGGGGCGCGTTCGAGCGCAGCGGCGCCCTAGGGAACGACGGGCGCCCCCTGGTGGACATCCACCCGAGCCGAGGCCCACAGCGGAAGATCCTCGACCATGGCACTGTCCAACGCGCCGGACCCCAGGGCGGCCACGGCGGCGGCCAGGGCCTCGGTCGACCACACCGTCCGGATGCCATCGACGCGGGCGCTGTGATAGGCGTGGAGGAGGGCGCGGACTTCCAGGTAGGGGCCGACGAGGTCGAGGTCCACCTCGCGGCGGCCGTTGATCTGGGCCACCACGCCGGGGTTGTCGCAGTGCACGATGACGTGCTGCCAGCCGAGTCGGCGAGAGTTTCAGAGGGCATAGAGGACCCCCCTGAACGCCGCGTGGTCCTTGGTCGCTTCGAAGGACCGGCCGACCCGGCGGCGCACCAGGCCGAGCGCATCGACGAAGACGATCCCCACCGCGGCTCGGTGCTTACCCCCGATGGCGGCGACGTGGGCGCGGAGCCCGCCGCCCCCCGGGCTCATCCCGCGCGATCGAGGGCGGCCATCAGGAAGCCCAGGCCTGCCAGGAGGACGATCTTCAGGCCGATGAAGGCGCGGTCGTCGCCGAACCGCGTCCACAGGGTTCTCGAACGGATGCGCCACCGGGAGGATCGGTTCCGTCCTTGGGAAAGGCCGTTGCAACGCAGCAGGCTGGCCGGGCTCGGCGCGCTCTTCGCGGAGCGGCCAGATCCCGCAACGTCCTCCCGGTCGAGACGGAACGCCGTGTGCACGCACCCCCCTTGGACGCGGCCTACCGGCGAGATCTTCGCTTGTCCATCAAGCGGCATCGTACACCATCGAGGTTAAATCCCGGTGAGGGGTAGCCAAAGCCTAGGTGAAGCCTGCGCGGACGGTCGGCGACCGGCTTCACCCGGCCTTCAACGATCCTTCACGCCGGGTTCACCTTCGCCGGATACCCTGAACGGGAGTGCGTGGGGCCGTCCCAAAGGGGGCAAGGATGATCACCCGGGAAATCGTCGACCGAGACCTGCAGCAGCTGCGGGAAAACCTCATGCGGATGAGCGGCCTGGTGGATACCGCGATTCGGCGGGTCATCGAGGCGCTGCAGGCGCCCAGCATCGACCAGGCTGAGGCGGTCATTGCTTCCATTGAATGCTTGAGCGACGGGGGATGGCTCCGGGTCATTGACGAGTCCCCA
>VBAO01000093.1 GCA_005883865.1 Candidatus Segetimicrobium genomatis | reverse complement strand
CCGACTCCGTATCCCCCGCCCGGACCGCGGTGATCATCTTGGCCTGGACGGCCGCGCCCACGAGGAACGCGATCGCGCCGGCGGCCACCGCCATGATCGAGATGCTCACCAGGATCTCCATGATCGTCATGCCGCCCTGGGCGGCGAGCGACGGGTGCGGCCTGCGCCTGCGCGTTGTCCGCGACATGAGATGGCTCCTACGGATGGCTATATGACGCGACATAGGTGCTCAGGACATAAAAGGACGTCGAGGGCCCGGTGTACAGCGTAACCGTCACCTGCTTGACCGCGAAGGTCGCACAGTTGCTGGTGGGCGGCGCGCAGACGACGGCGACGGTCGCGTGGTCGAAGTAGGCTGGGATCGTCGGTTCTCCGAGGCTGGTCCCGTAGGTCCGGTATCCTGTGGTTTGCGTCAGGGTGGTGGTGCCGGTGTTGAGAATCGAGTTCGAGTAGCCCGCCAGCCGCAGGAAATCGAACTCGGCCTCGACCCACGCCGCGGCGAGCGCCCGGTTGGAGGTGGGATGGTCTCGACGAGGGTGGTCCCCCGCTCGGTGCGCCGGAGGCGCCTGGCAGCGTGCGTCGAGGGGCTCATTGGTATGACACCCTCCCGGTGCTTGCTTGAATGGTGATCACAAAGCTGCGCCCGGTGGACGCGCTCGTCAGGGTGATCGTCCTGGTGACATCCGACGCCCCGGCTGCCGTGACGGGCACCCCGCGCCGGCTGAAATAGCAGATGCTGGACGTGCACGTTGAGGTGATGCTGATATCCGAGGGGAGCTGGCCATACCGGATCGTGCGTGCCCCGTTGGCGACCAGGTAGGTGCTGCTCGTGAGCGTGATGGTCACCGTCGCCCGCCGGGTCACCGCCTCTTGCCACCCGGCGTCGAAGTCGCGCGTCGTCGACCGCGCCCAGCCGTCGAGCTGCTCCTGGTTGATGTTCTTCTTGAACCCCAGGACGGCCCCCGCGATCAAGATGGCGGCCAGCGCGAGCACCATGAGGATCTCAATGCCGGTATACCCGAGTTCGCGGCGGCCGCCGGGCGGCGTGGTGGTGCGAAATGAGAGTGTGCCCATAGCTCAACCTATCCCCCCAGGGTGCGCTGCCAAAGTCTTGCTCCCCCCATTGGTGTTGCACCCAGTGTGGTGTATGCACAACCTGAAGGAGTTTCAGACATGGACATGAGCGCCCGCGATCCCGGCGCGCCCTTGACAGGGTTTCTGGAATTTGATAGGAATTTGCTTAACATCCGGCCGGCAGATCGCTGACGCCCGCCGCCTTCGGCCCCGGTGGGGCCGGAAGGCGCGAGAGGGAGCGTGCCTAGGGTTCCGCGGCCCCCACGAAGGGCCGGCCCGGACCGAGCGGCACAGGCGGCCCAAGCGGCGCCACACCGTCGGGATAAAAGCCCGAGGGAGAGGTTCCTCTCACCACCGAGGATCGCTCCCTCGGGATTTTTGTATTCCGAGGGAGTCGCGGATGCGAGGGAGGTCGACCGCGGGATGACCGGGCTGATCGATCCACGGTTCGACCACGACAGCTGCGGAGTCGGGTTCGTGGCCACGACCGCCGGCCGCAGCCACGCCGTCCTCGAACGCGCGCTCGAGGCGGTCGCGAACCTGACCCACCGCGGCGCGGTCTCGGCCGATGGTAAGACCGGGGACGGGGCGGGGGTCCTCACGCAGGTTCCCCACCGGCTGCTCGAGCCCGAGCTCCAACGGCTGGGGGCCCGGGTCACGCGCCACACGGATCTCGGCGTCGGCATGGTCTTTTTCCCCCGAGAGTCGGGCCGGCAGGCCCGCGCGAGGGCGATCATCGAAGCGGGGATCTTGAGGGAGGGGCTGGGGCTCTTCGGATGGCGGAAGGTTCCGGTGGCCACGTCCGCCCTCGGGGCCGAAGCCGCCCGGACCCGGCCCCAGATCGAGCAGGTCCTCGTCGGCCGGCCGGAGCGGCTCGGGAGCGTCGAGTTCGAACGGCTCCTGTACCTCGTCCGGAGCGCCGTCGAACGGCGCTGGACCGAGGAGCAGATCGAGGACGCGTACGTGCCTTCGCTTTCGCACCACACGATCGTGTACAAAGGCCTGTTCACCGCCCCCCAGCTCCCGCGGTTCTACCCGGACCTCGTGGATCCGCGGTTCGAGACCGCGCTGGCGGTGTTCCACCAGCGGTACAGCACCAACACCTTCCCGAGCTGGCGGCTCGCCCAGCCGTTCCGCCTCCTCGCCCACAACGGCGAGATCAACACGCTGTGGGGGAACCTCAACTGGATGCGCGCCCGGGAGGCCGACCTGCGGTCCCCCCTGTGGCGCGAGCGGATGCCGGATCTCCTGCCGGTGATCCGGCCCGGCGGGAGCGACAGCGCGGCGCTCGACAACGTCCTGGAGCTCGTCGTGCACTCCGGCCGGGACCTCCTCCACGCGATGATGATGCTCGTCCCCGAGGCCTGGGAGAACGTCGCCGAGATGCCGGAGGACCTCCGGGCGTTCTATGAGTTTCACGCGGGCCTGGCCGAGCCGTGGGACGGCCCCGCGGCCCTCGCGTTCAGCGACGGCCGGGTCGCCGCGGCGGCGCTCGACCGCAACGGCCTTCGGCCGGCCCGGTACACGATCGCGGACGACGGGCTCGTCATCGTGGCCAGCGAGGCGGGCATCGTCCCGCTGGACCCGGCGCGGATCGTCGAGAAGGGGCGGCTCGGCCCCGGGCGGATGATCGCGGTCGACACCGCGGCGGGCCGCATCCTCACGAACGAGACGATCAAGCGGGAGCGTGCCCGCACGCGCCCGTACGCCGCGTGGCTCTCCGCCGGCCGGATCCGCCCGGAGGGGGCGGCGGCCCCGGCGGGGGTCCAGGCCGCGGCGGGCGATGACGCCGCCCTCAGGCGGCGGCTCGCGGCGTTTGGATACTCGCAGGAAGAGCTCCAGCGCATCCTCGCGCCCATGTGGAAGGACGGCGTCGAGCCGGTCTGGTCCATGGGCGACGACACCCCGCTCGCGGTCCTCTCGTCCCGGCCGCGCCTTCTCTACACCTACGTCCGGCAGCGGTTCGCCCAGGTCACCAACCCCCCGATCGACTCGCTTCGGGAACGGCTGGTCATGTCGCTCCGGACGCTCCTCGGGGCCCGCCCGAACGTGCTCGACGAAGGCCCCGAGCACGCCCGCCTCATTGAGCTCGGGAGCCCGCTCCTGTCGAATCCTGAGCTCGCGGACCTCCGTGTGCTGCCGGGGTTTCGGGCGCGCGCCCTGTCCGTGGTCTTCCCGGCGGCCGAGGGCGGCGAAGGGCTTGAGCGGCGGCTCATCGGCCTGTGTGACGAAGCCGTCTATCACGTCGAGGAAGGGACGGTACTCCTCATGCTCTCCGACCGCGCCGTCGATCCGGGGCAGGCGCCCATCCCGATGCTCCTGGCCGTGGGGGCGGTGCACCAGGAACTCATCCGCCGGGGCCTGCGGATGCGGGTGAGCCTGGTGGCGGAGACCGGAGAGGCGCGGGACGTCCACCAGATCGCGGCGTTGATCGGGTACGGGGCCAGCGCCGTCAATCCGTACCTCGTGTACGAGGCGATCGCGGCGGAGGCGGCGCGGGCCGGCGGCGAGCCGGCGGACGCCCTCGCGCGGTACCGCCGCGTGATCGAGGCCGGCCTCCTCAAGGTGATGTCCAAGATGGGCATCTCCACGGTCAGCAGCTACCACGGCGCCCAGATCTTCGAGGCCGTCGGGCTGGATCACGCTCTCGTCGAGTTCGCCCTCACCGGCACGCCCTCGCGCCTCGGCGGGATCGGGCTCGGGGAGATTGCGGAGGACGTGCTGGAGCGCCACCGGCGGGCGTTCGGCGATTCGCCGCCCCTCTCGCTCGGCGATCCGGGGCTGTTCCGGTTTCGCAAGGACGGAGAGTACCACGCCTTCCACCCCAGCGTCGTCCGGACCCTGCACCGGCTGGCCCTCGGCGGCGGCGACGAGGACTACCTGGCCTATGCGTGGGAAGTGATGCACCGGCCGCCGACGACGCTGCGGGACCTCCTGGAGTTCACTCCGGCGACCGCGCTCCCGGTGGAGGGGGTCGAGCCGGCCGAGGCGATCGTCCGGCGGTTCGTCGTCTCGTCGATGTCGCACGGCTCCCTCGGCAAGGAGGCGCACGAGACCCTGGCGATCGCGATGAACCGGCTCGGCGCGAGGAGCAGCAGCGGCGAGGGCGGCGAGGACCCGGCCCGATACAAACCGCGCCCCAACGGGGACTGGGCGAACTGCGCGGTCAAGCAGGTGGCGTCCGGCCGCTTCGGGGTGACGACCGAGTATCTCGTGGCGGCGCAGGAGCTCGAGATCAAGATGGCGCAGGGCAGCAAGCCCGGCGAGGGCGGCCAGATCCCCGGGTCGAAGGTCACGGAGGAGATCGCGCGCATCCGCCGCTCCCAGCCCGGAATCTCGCTCATCTCCCCTCCGCCCCACCACGACATCTACAGCATCGAGGACCTGGCCCAGCTGATCTACGATCTCAAGCAGGGGAACCCCCGGGCGCGGGTCTCCGTCAAGCTCGTCAGCGAGGCCGGGATCGGGACGGTCGCCGCGGGGGTCGCCAAAGCCTACGCCGACACCGTCCACATCGCCGGGTGCGACGGCGGCACGGGCGCCTCGCCGCTCGACTCGATCAAGAACGCGGGCGTGCCGTGGGAACTCGGGCTCGCCGAGACCCAGCAGACGCTGGTCGCGAACAACCTCCGGGGTCGCGTCCGGGTCCGGGTCGACGGCGGGTTGAAGACGGCCCGGGACGTCGTGATCGCGGCGATGCTCGGCGCGGAGGAGTTCGGGTTCGGGAGCGCGGCGGTGGTGGCGCTCGGCTGCGTGATGGCGCGGCAGTGTCATCTCAATACCTGCCCCGTCGGCATCGCCACCCAGGAGCCCGACCTGCGGGCGAAGTTCCCGGGCACCCCGGAGCGGGTCGTCCACTTCTTCCTGGCGCTCGCCCACGACGTCCGCCGGATCCTCGCCGCGCTCGGGTTTCGGGCGCTGGGCGAGGTCGTCGGGCGCTCGGACCTCCTGCACGTGCGGGCGGACATCCCGCGGCCGCGCGCCCGGCGGCTCGTCCTCGATGCTCTCCTGGCGGATGCGGATCCCTCCGGCACCCGGCCGCGGCGCCACGTGCACGAGCGCAACGACCGGCCGGGGGAGCCGTACGACGATCGCATCCTCGTCGAGATCGGCGAGGACCTCGTGGCCGGACAGGCGGTCGACCGGGCATTTCCGATCCGGAACGTCGACCGGGCCGTCGGCGCGCGGATCGCCAGCGCGATCGCGGGGAAGTGCGGCGACGCCGGGTTGCCGGACGGCGCGATCACCCTGCGGTTCGCGGGGAGCGCCGGTCAGTCGTTCGGCGCGTGGTGCGTGGGTGGGATGCGGCTGCGCCTCGTCGGAGAGGCCAACGACTACGTCGGCAAGGGGATGACGGGCGGGGAGATCGTGATCACGCCGCCGGAGCCCCTGCGGGCGGCGGCGTCGCGGCATGTCATCATGGGGAACACCGTGCTCTACGGGGCAACCGGTGGCCGGCTCTTCGCCGCGGGGCGCGCCGGGGAGCGGTTCGCGGTGCGGAACAGCGGAGCCGTCGCCGTCGTCGAAGGCGTCGGCGATCACGGCTGCGAGTATATGACGGGCGGGACCGTGGTCGTGCTCGGGGACACCGGCCGCAACTTTGGCGCGGGGATGACGGGGGGGAGCGCCTTCGTCCTGGACGAGCAGGGGACGTTCGAGCGCCGGCTCAACCCGGCGCTGGTGACGGCCGGCCGCGTGAGCGACCCGGGTGACGCCGCGCACCTCCGCGACCTTGTGATGGCGCACCGGGAGGCGACGGGGAGCCCCCGGGCCGCGGAGATCCTCGAGGAGTGGGGGGAATGGAT
>VBAO01000523.1:225-766 GCA_005883865.1 Candidatus Segetimicrobium genomatis | reverse complement strand
TCCAGCGCATCGACGTTGTAGAGGAGCTCTTCGCCGGATTGGTGCAGGGGCAGGGCCCAGATCTTGTCCTGATAGGTCATGTCGCCGCGCGGGGCGGGATAGTAATCGTCCAGGTCCGTCTTTGCGACCAGCGGGTCGAGCGCAACGATCATCTTGCGATACACGTAGTTGGCAATCAATGGGAAGTCCACGAAGAACACGTCGGGGGTCTGATTGCCCGCGTAGGCCGTGTTGATCTTCTGGAAGTACTCCCCGTAGGGAAAGGCCTGCACCTGAACTTTGACGCCGGGGTGAGACTGTTCGAAGGCTTTGCCGAACCCGTCCAATGTGTCGTTGAGGAGCGGCACCGCATACCGCGTGTACCAGAATTGCAGCGTGGTGGACGGGGCCGCCCGCACCCCCTCCGTCCGGATGACCGCCCTCAGCGCGCCGGACGCGAGCGCCGCGGCGCTTCCGGCGGCGCCCGCCAGGAACGCGCGGCGCCCTATGGGTTTCCCGGCACGGCCCGTGTTCTGTGCACGCATCGCCTCAGCCCCCTTCC
>VBAO01000523.1:0-200 GCA_005883865.1 Candidatus Segetimicrobium genomatis | reverse complement strand
CATGCCGCACCGCCGCCAGGAGCCCATCGGCCAGCGTCCGCTGTCTCACCGGATTGCTCGCCTCGACCCGTTCGATCCACTCGTTGGGGATGTCCCGGGCTCCGCACAAGGCCCCCGACACAGATCCCAGGATCGACGCCAGGGTGTCGGCGTCCCTGCCGAAATTGACCGCGTAGACGAGGCACGGCGTGAACCGCCCA
>VBAO01000522.1:482-2911 GCA_005883865.1 Candidatus Segetimicrobium genomatis | reverse complement strand
CGGAAGTACAGCGCTCCGGATGTCGGCCTGTCTGCGATCGGCGGCGGCTCGACCCCGTGCTGGCTCCCGCGGCCGTGGTGGATCACCTCGGCGCTTGCGAGCGCCATGAACCGGTAGCCGGCCTTGGCCGCCCGGTGGGCCCACTCCACGTCCACGCCATAGAAGAAGCGCTCATCCAGCACCCCCACCTCATCGAACACCCGGCGGGGGACCATCAGGCACGCCGACGAGAGCCAGTCCACCCCGCGATCGCGCCGGTAGTCCCACGCGCGGTAGTCATCGAGGATGCCCAGGCGGTAGAGGCCGAAGGTGTTGCCGATGATCGCCTTCAGGGGAAACGGCCAGCAGGATCGCTGGACCGTCCCGTCGGGGTTGAGCAGCTTGGGGGAGACGCCTCCGAGGCGCGGTGTGGCGTCGAGGCGCCGCATCATCGTCTCCAGGGCCCCAGGCGTGACGACGGTGTCCGAGTTGAGCAGCAGGATGTTGCGCCCCTCGGATGCCGCGATCCCCTGGTTGTTCGCGCCGGCGTACATCCGGTTCTCCGCGTTGCGGATCAGCCGCACGCCGGGGAAGCGCTCGGCCACCAGGGCCGGCGACCCGTCGGTGGACCCATTGTCCACCACGATGATCTCGGCGTTGAGGGGACGCTGCGCCAGCGCGGTCTCCAGCGACGCGAGGCAGTCGCACAGCAACTGCCGGGTGTTCCAGCTGGCGATGACGACGGAGAGGTCACGCGGAGTGGACCGCATAGGGGCTCCTAGTCTGCGCGTCGAGGCAGCGCCGGTAGACATCGGCGAGCAGGTCGACGTGCCTGCCGATGGCCATCGGGGGCACCGTGCGCGCGGACATCGCCGCCGCCAGCTCCGGGGTGTCGATCAGCAGCCGGAGCCTCTGCCCGAGCGCGCGCGCGTCCCCGGGCTCGAAGAGCAGGCCGTTGGTGCCGTTCTCGACATGCTCGGGGATGGCTCCGGTCCGCGAGGCGACGACCGGAATCCCGGCCGCCTGAGCCTCGAGCGTCGCCAGCCCCACCGTTTCCTGGAAGAGGGTGGGGACGACGGCGATGTCCACCTCGTCCAAGATCTCAGCGAGGTCCTCCCGGCGGTAGGGCCCGCGGAACTCGAGCGGCCTCCCTGCGGCCGCCACGAGCTCTGTCACCGCCTCCGCTGCCGCCGGCCCGAAGAACAGCACCCGCGCCCGGTCGGGCGGGATCCCCCGGACCGCCTCGGCCAGGATGCGCGCGCCCTTCAGGGGCACGACGCGGCCGAGAAACCCGATGCGGACCGGCGTGCGCGGTTGACGGGCGCGCCAGCGGACGGCGGGCAGACTCAGGCCGAGGCGCAGCAATCTGTCCTGCACGAAGTCCGAGACGGCGAGGATCGCGCTTGCCTCCCGCAGGGAACGGAGAAGGGACGCCGCGCGCGTGCCGTGCGCCGCGATCGCCGAGGGATCGGGGCTGTTCTGCCCGGGCCGCCCCGGGGGGGCCGTCCACGGGCCGTGGTCCCCGGGGATCGCCTGCATGACCCGCGCGCGGACGCGCTGCAGCAGCTCGCGCGGGCGCCCCGACGGCGCGAGCGCCTCCATTCTCCGGTACAGGCGGCGGCGAAGCGGACCGTGATCCGCGCAGAAGCGCGCGCAGTTCCGGCCGCCGTCCGGACCGGGGCATGGGTCGCCATTGGCCCGGATGAGCAGGCCCCTCGCGCAGATCGGCCAGAAATCGTGGAGCGTCACCACAACGGGCAGCCCGTGGCGCCTGGCCAGGGGGACCACTGAGCCGGGCAGGCCGCGGAGCGAGTGAATGTGCACGAGGTCCGGCCTGGCCCGCCCGAGACAGGCCTCGAACAGGCGCTCCACCCGCGGGTGAGCGCAATCGTTCAGGGGACGTTCCGGGGACAGGGTGGGGGGCTGGGGGGCGTTCACCAGGCTGGCAACGGTGATTCCCTGCTCCACCGACCACCGGAGGTGCGGGACCATCCTCCAATCGCGCTCGGCGCTGAACAGGTGGACCACGTCGTGGCCCCGTCTCAGGAGCTCGGTTTCGAGATCGTGGCAGTACACCGCCACGCCGCTCCCACGGTCGAACGGAGTGTCATGGGTGACGACGAGGATCCTCATCGGCCGACGAAAAAGAGCTCGTACCGTCGGGAGAAGTTTTCGAGGAATCGGGCTCCCCAGTCCCGGTTCGACTCGAACCCCGCCAGCCGGGAGCGGTAGGCCTCGAGCGCCAGGCGCTTCGCGTCGGCCACGTCCGCCACGCAGACCTTAACGCAGCCCACCGCGTCCGCCAGATGGCCCACCGCCGCGAGGCGGGACCACCCTCCGAGGCGCCGCCACTGCCACGGGCCGTACCAGATCGGGTATTCGTACAACCGTCCGTGACGGGGGAGGCTGGCCTTCCCGATCCTCCAGGCGGCCATGTGGTCTCCGTGGAA
>VBAO01000522.1:0-428 GCA_005883865.1 Candidatus Segetimicrobium genomatis | reverse complement strand
CTCCGGCGGCAGGCCGAGGGCCGCCGCCGCCCGATGCGCCTCCGCCTCGCGCACGGCCCGCGCCTCGCCGGGGGCCGCCGCGACGCCGCGCCGGCCGTCGGTGAGAAAGGCGATGGAAACGGGCGTGCCGCGCCGCACCTTCCGGGCGATCGTCCCTCCGCACCCGAGGACTTCATCATCCTGATGCGGCGCCAGGACCAGGGACCGCCTCCCGTCCATCGCCAGCGTCGCGTCCCTCGCCATCGCCTCGATCAGGCCTCTGATCCCCATGGGCGCGCGCATCAGCCCTGCGGGACCAGGGGCGCGGGAGCGGCCTTCCGCCACCGCCAGCTGTAGTCGGTGTACACGGGGGAATCGATCCGGGTGCCGATGACGGTCGGCCCGTTATACCAGGACGGGCCTTCCGCGACTCGAAACCCCCCGATGGG
>VBAO01000092.1 GCA_005883865.1 Candidatus Segetimicrobium genomatis | reverse complement strand
CGCAGAATGTCCTGGATCATCGCGACGCGCTTCTGCTGGTTGACCTCGGCGTTGGCCTTGTTGGTCATCTCCTTGAGGCGCGGGTCGTCAAAGTACAGGCGCGGGGCCCAGGTGTTCAGGATCATCTGCCCCAGCCAGTCGGACGACCCCAGGTAGTCCGGCTGATTGTACGAGATGACCGCGGCGCTCTTCTTCGCCCGGTAGGTGGTGAGCATCGCCAGGAATTCCGACGGCGCCAGTTGCACGTTGATGCCGACCTTCTTGAGGTCGGCCTGCACCTTCTGCGCGCTTGAAGGAGAACCCGTTCGACAGGCCCGCCTGCGCCAGCAATTCCTTCGCCTTCGCGGGGTTGTACTTCGGGTTGAGCCGGTCGGCGTCCGCGGGGGTCAGTCCGAGGATGCCGACCGAATAGACGGCCGGGCCGCGGACCGCCTGGTTGTTGGTCAGCGCCAGGATCCCGTCGTAGTCGACGGCGTACCGGATCGCCCGGCGGACCTCTTTCTTCGCCAGGTTCGGGTCCAACGCCGGGTTCGTGGTCAGCCCCATGTACATGTTGTCGAGCGACTGCCCGGTGATGATCTTCACGTTGGGGTTGCCCTTGAGCCCCGCCACGAGATCGGGCGTGAGGTTGATCGCGACGTCGATGTCGCCCTTCTCGATCTGCAGCTTTTGGGTGGCCGGCGACGTCACGTCGCGGATCTCGATCTTGGCGAGCTTGGCGGGACCCAGGAAGTAGTTGGGGTTCCGCTCCATCGTGATGACCTCGTTCTTCTGCCATCCGTTTAAGACGAAGGGGCCCGAGCCGGCGGAGTGCTGGTTCAGCCACTCCTCGGCCTTGTCGTCTTTGTCCGCGGTCACCGCATCGCTGCCGCCGTGTTCCCGCGCCAACTTGCCGTCCAGGATCGCCGCATTGGGCCCCGCAAGGACGGCCAGCCAGTCGGCAAATGGCTCGTTCAGGATCGTCTTGACCGTGCGGGCGTCGATCACCTGGACGTCCTTCAGCGGGTCGGCCATCCAGCCGGGGTTGCCCTTGAGGTTCTTGAGGCGCAGGAGGCTGAACTTGACGTCCTCCCCCGTGACGGGGTTGCCGCTCGCGAACTTGACGTTGTCGCGGAGCGTAAACGTGTACTCCAGGCCGTCCGGGGAGATCTTGAACGCTCTCGCGAGGTGCGGCACGAACGAGGAGAAGTCTTGCACGCTCTTCGGCACCACCAGGGTGTCGTAGGCGTTCAGGTCGACGAACGCCGCCGCGAACTCGAACTCCCGTCCGGGGTCGAGCGTCTTCACGTCGGACTGGTCGTCGGCCATGATCAGCGTCTGATCGCCGCCCGGCGCCGCTAGGGCTCCACCCGGGCCGCCGGCGGGCAGGCCGCTGTAGAGCGCCAGGAGCAGGACCGGAAGCAGCCGGACAAGGACGCGGAACGGTCTGGGGACCCGATAAAGGCCGCGGAACGTCCTCACGCGCATTCCCCCTTCACTCGCAAACGACGTTGCCACGCGGTCTCGCGGTGGCGTTGACACCGTTCGGGAGCGCCGCGAGGGACTCCTTGCGCGAGGCGCACCGCCGCGCCCGCCGGCCATCCGGGGCGGCGGCAGGCGCCGCTCCGATCCCCCTTGAATGACACGGGAGAACATCACATCCGAACACCAGGCGTACCCTCCCGGCCGTCCACCGGCCGGTGAGCGTCAGAGGAGGTCCACTCATGGATGTCCTGCGCACCACGCGCCTCAGAGACCTCGACATCGCGCACGTGATCCATCCGCTCACCAACTGGCGCGAGCACGTGACGCTGGGTCCGGTGATCATCGCCGAGGGGCGCGGCGCAACCGTCATCGACACCGGGGGGCGGACGTACATCGACGGCTCGGCCTGTCTGTGGAACGTCAACGTCGGACACGGGCGGGCCGAGCTCGCCGACATCGCGGCAGCGCAGATGAAGCGGCTCGCCTACAGCCCGCTCTTCACCAGCCTGTCCCACGAACCCGCGATCTCGCTCGCCGCGAAGCTCGCGCGCATCACCCCCGGAGACCTCGGGGCGACCCTCTTCGCATCCGGAGGCTCGGAGGCGAACGACACGGCCTTCAAGCTCGTCCGTTATTACTGGCGGCTCAAAGGCCGCCCGGACCGCGTCAAGATTATCGCTCGGTACGGCGGTTATCACGGCCTGACGATCGCGGCCACCGCGGCGACGGGGATTCCGGCCTTTTGGGAACGGTTCCAGCCGCTGGCGCCGGGCTTCCTGCACGTCTCCGCGCCGAACCCCCGCGCGATGGGCGCCTCACCGAGCGAATGCACCCGGCGGTGCGCCGAGGAACTCGAGCAGACGCTCGAGCGGGAGGGCCCCGAGACCGTCGCGGCGTTCATCGCCGAACCGGTCCAGGGCACCGGCGGGGTGGTCGTCCCGCCGGAAGACTACCTCCCCCGGATGTACGAGGTCTGCCACCGCCACGGCGTGCTGTGCATCGCGGACGAAGTCATCACCGGCTTCGGACGGCTCGGGTCGCTCTTCGGCGTGGAGCAGTGGGGCGTCGTCCCGGACATCATGGTCGTCGCGAAGGGGATCACGAGCGGATACTTTCCGCTTGCGGCCGTCATTCTGAGGACGCCGCTGTTCGAGGAGCTCAGAGACCTGGCGCCCAACGCCCCGTTCATGCACGGGTTCACCTACTCGGGGCACCCCGTCGGGTGCGCCGTGGCCCTGGGGAACATCGAGATCCTCGAACGCGAGCGGTTGCCCGACAACGCGGCGCGGGTGGGCGGGATCCTCCTCGACGCGCTCCGCGCATCGCTCGCCGACCACCCGCTGGTCGGCGAGGTCCGCGGCCGCGGGCTGATGGCGGGCGTGGAGGTGGTCCGGGATCGCGGCAGCAACACGAAATTCCCCGCCGAGCAGGCGGTCGGCCGGCGGGTCGCGCGGGAGGCGGTGGAACGGGGCGTGCTCTTCCGTCCGCTCCCGGGCGACGTCATCGCGATGTCGCCCCCGCTGGTCCTCACCGACGCTCAGGCCGGGCAGATGGTGGACGCGCTGCGGGGCGCGCTCGACGCTACGCTGGACTCGCTCGCCCGCGCCGCCGCCCTCTAGCCCAGCCCCCCGGGGCGCCAGAGCAGCGCGTCCCGGGGATGTCGGCCCCTACCGATGCTGCGATCCCTCGTTGGGGATCCAGCACACCTGGTGCCGCCCGCGCGTTTCACATTGCTGATAGGTTCGGCGCCAACCGCCCGGCCCCCAACGGCCGTTGTCATACTCGGACACGGGCTGGGGCGCGCTGCTGTGACCGATGATGTAGCCGATGGCGCCGATGGCGAGCGCGCCCAGGATCAGCGCGCCCGTCGATGGTGCCGAGGCGGCCGGCGCGGGAGCGGCCGGTGCCTGGGCGGCGGGGCCGACGACGTCGATCCGCGTCACCTGGAACTCGCTGCCGCTGGGCAGCAGCCACGCCGTCGCCGGCGCCCCGACATACTGGCCGAGCGAGCAGAAGGGCACGCTCGTTGAGTTCACCAGCACCGCGGTTGCCCCTGAGGCGGCCAGCGTGTTCGAGCCGCTCCCACCGCTCAGGACGACCGTCTGGCTCTGACAATCGACCGCCTGGATCACCCCCTGGACGCTCACGGCCGACTGGGCCACCCCGGCGTCGGCCATCCCAAGGACCGGGAGCAGCATTCCGAGCGCGAGTGCGATCGCCTTTCGCATGCCCATCCCTCCTGATCGGCGCCACTGCCGCGCCGCGTAGCCGCGATTCGGCTCTGGTTCAGCTCCACCGTAGCACCCGATGTTGAAGAAACCTCGAAGGAGGGGTGAAGGAGTGATGAGGAAGTTGTGAAGACCGAGGTCACACGCAGGCCGCCCCGGGCCGCGGTGGCGGCCCGCGGTCATGCGACGGCGGAGCGGGTCGTCGGGTCGAGCAGATCCCGCAGTCCATCCCCCAGCAGGTTGAAGCCGAGCACCGTCACGACGATCGCCGTGCCGGGGTAGACCGAGAGCCACCACCAGGTGGGGAGGTAGGGCTGTCCCGCGCTGATCATCTCGCCCCACTCCGGGGTCGGCGGCTGGGCGCCTACCCCGACGAAGCCCAACGCGGCCGCCGTGAGAATCGCCATCCCCATATCCATCGAGGCCTTGATCACGATGATGGTCAACAGGTTGGGGAGGACGTGCCGGAGGATCACCCGGCGCCAGGGAGCGCCCAATGCTCGGGCGGCCTCCACGAACATCGTCCCGCGGAGCGCCTTGGCCCTCCCGTGCACGAGGCGCGCGTACCCGGGCCACCACACGAGGGAGATCGCGATCATCGCGTGGGCGATGCCCGGCCCGAGCACCGTGACGATGGCGATCGCCAGCACGATCCCAGGCACCGCCAGAAAGATATCGGTGATCCGCATGATCGCGTCTTCGGCCCAGCCGCCCGTCACGCCCGCGGCCAGGCCCAGCGGGACGCCGATCGCGATCGCGATGCCGATGATGATCACGCCGATGGCGAGCGACACCCGGGTGCCGTCGAGGAGGCGGCTCAGGACATCGCGGCCGACCTCGTCCGTGCCCAGCGCGTGTGGAGGGCCGGGGGGGTGCAGGCGGTCGGCGGTGTGGACCGCGCCGGTCACGTCTCCCGGGTAGGGCACGAGGTAGGGCGCAAAGCCGGCCACCGCCAGGAACAGCGCGACGATCCCCAGGCCGATCGTCGAAAGCCGGTTTCGGACGAAACGCCTCCACGCGTGCTGCCAGGCCACATCGCGCGCACGCGGGTGGGCGGAGGCCCCGACCGGCCGCGGATCGGCCGCGGCTGCGCCTTTAGGCATAGCGAATCGTGGGATCCATCAGCCCGTACCCGATGTCCACGAGCAGGTTGGCGAGGGCGAACGACAGGCCGACGAGCAGGGTCACTCCCATCACCGGCTCGAAGTCGCTCGCCGCGGCGGCCGTCACCATGTACAGGCCGATCCCGGGCCAGTCGAAGACCTTCTCGACCAACACGGTCCCCCCCAGCATCCACCCGAACCGAAGCCCGATCATCGTGACAGAGGACAGGAGCGCGTTGCGCAACGCATGACGCAGGATGACCGCCCGCTGGGGGAGTCCCTTGGCGCGCGCCGTGCGCACGAACTCTCGCGGCAGCGTGTCCAACATGTCGGCCCGGCTGATCCGGATGATCGAGGCGAGGGCGGGAAATGACAGCGCGATCGCGGGCAGGACGATGTGCTGGAGGGCGTTTGCGAACGTGGCCCACTGCCCCGCGAGCAGGCTGTCGACCAGGTCCAGGCGGGTCGCCGGCGGCGGGGGGGCCACTCCGATGCCGAGCTGGCCCCCGAGCGGCAGGAGGCGGAAGTGGCTGGCCAGCGCGAGCTGGAGCATGAGAGCCAGCCAGAACTCGGGCATGCCCAATCCGGTGATCGCGACGAGGCGCGACGCGTGGTCCACCGGGCGATTCTGGTAGACGGCCGACAGGACCCCCATGAGGACGCCGGCCGCCGCCGCGAAGAGGAGCGAGAAGAGGACGAGTTCCAGGGTGGCGCCAAAGAACAACCCGAGGTCGGCGCGAACCGGGCGGGCGGTCATCAGGGACGCGCCCAGGTCTCCGCGGCCGACGTGGTCCAGGTAGCGCAGATAGGGCGACCATCGCCTCGGTCGCCTGCGGCCCGGCGGCCAGCCGGGCCGGGTCGCCGGGAGCGATCCGGGAGATGGCGAAGGTCAGGACGGAGAGCCCCCCGAGGGTCACCGCGATCAGCGCAAGACGCCTGATCAGGTACTGCCCCATGCTCGCACGCCGGAGGCCGATCCCCGGCGCGGCTCCTCCGCCGCCCCGCGCGTCAGCCCTGGAGGTAGATCGTGTACATGTCGATCTCGTTGGTCGCCCGCAGGGGGCAGAACTGGAAACCCTTCACCGCCGAGCGGAACGCCCACCGGCGCATGTACTGCATCCCGAAGATCTCGGGGCTGTCCTCCCAGATGACCTTCTGGACGCCCTGGTAGATCGCGACCCGGGCGCTCCAGTCGGCAAGCGACCGCGCCCGCTCGACCATCGACGTCACCCCCTCGTTCTGGTAGAAGGTGACGCCGTAGTATTGCCCCCACGCGGTCGGCGTATACTGGCTCAGCACGGCGTCGGGGTCGTTGTACAGCGGGGTGACGAACACGGCCATCATGTCCGGCATCGTCTCGGGCTTGGACCCCATCCCCACCATCGTCGGCCAGGTCCGGCCGATGAGTTCGACGTTGATGCCGATCTGCGCGAGGCTCGCCTTGAGGGCAAGCCCGATCTGCTTCTCCTCCTCGAAGCCGTCGACGAAGACGTAGGTCAGACGGACCGGGACCGGCACCCCGGCCTCCTTGAGGAATGCCCGGGCGCGTTCGAGATCCTGGCGGTACGCGGGAAGGTCGACGTGGCCCCGCATCCCGATCGGCACCGGGCTGTTCTCGAGCACCGCGTGGCCTTTGTAGATGTTGATCAGGTCCTTGTAGTCGAACGCGTACGCGACCGCCTTCCGGAGCGCCTTGTTCGCCGTCGGGCCCCGCTGGTTGTTCATCTTGACACCGAAGGTGGTGATCCCCGGGTTCTCCGTCACGTACGTGCCGGGAGCGTGCGCGAGCAGGTCCAGATCCTCGGGGACGATGTTGGTCGACACGTCGATGTCGCCCCGCTGGATGGCCAGCTTCTGGGTGCTGGCCTCCCGCATGACCTGGAAGAGGAATCCATCCAGGTGGCCCTGGGACGGCCACCCCTTCCAGTAATCCTGGACGGCCTCGAGCTCATACGCGGCGTTCGGCTGCCAGGAGACGACGCGAAAGGGTCCGCTGCCGACGTCGTGCTCCCGCAGCCAGGCCTGGGCGTAATCGTGATCCTGGTCGTGGATCCGGATCTCCCTGGGGTTCATGATGTACCACCAGGGGACGATCGCCGCGAACGGTGCGAACGGCTGCTTCAGATGGAACACCACCGTCAACGAATCCGGCGTCTCGATATCGGCGGGGTCGAGGACGCCCTGGAGCGTCCACGCGGGGCCCTGCCGGAGCTCGATCGTCCGGGTGAACGACGATTTGATCGCGGCGCTGTCCACCGGATCGCCAATGTGGAACCGGGCGCGGCGGTCCAGGTGGAAGGTCCACGTCTTCGCATCGGGGCTCGCCTCATATCCCGTGGCCAACCACGGCACGGTCTGCGGAGGATTGCCGACGTACTTGAGCAGCGCGTCGTACGTGGATTGCTGGAGCATGCGGGTCGACCAATCGTAGTGGAGGCTCGGGTCCAGGTTCGGGACTTCCTGCGCGGCCCCCACCACGAGGATCTTCTTGCCCTTCCGGGTGATGTAGGCGTCGGCCCGCCGGATCCCGCCCCCGAGGCCCCCGAGCGCCATCCCCGCCGAGGCGGCCGCGCCGGCGCGGGCCAGGAACCGCCGCCGCGTCATCCCCGCCATACGAATCCCCCCTTCGCCCCCGGTCTCCGGGGCTCCCCAACGGCCCCGCGGCCCGCTCCTTCTGGCATCGATGGCAAGAGTCCTCTCATTCCGGCGGAACTCGATCCGAAATTCGGGAGGACCCCTCGGGCGGATCCGGAGGAGCATTCCGAGGGGTATTTCGCAAGACCAGTGTGCAGGGATCTGTAAGGCCGCCCCGGCAATACAGCGGTGGTTGCCAGACGTCGACGTGGCTTGAACCACACTTCGTTCACGGCGTGAAAGGAGGAGATCCCATGAGAGGCAAACTCTTCCTCGTTCACTGGAATGCCCCGCTCGCAGAGCAGATGGCAAAGGAACTGCGTGATGCGCGCTGGGACGTCGCGTTCGAGTCGGAGGACGGCATGCGGGCCGTGCGGCGGATCCGGGAGGTCCCGCCCAACGCGATCGTGATCTCGCTGGATCGCGCCCCCTATTCCGGCCTGGAGACCGCGAACACCATCCGCGCCATCAAGGGGGCGAGCATCCCGATCGTCTTTGTCGACGGCAAGGCCGAGACCGTCAAGGAAGCCAAGGGCCGGGTCCCCGCGGCGATCTTCGCGACCTCGGGGGAACTGCACGACGTCCTGTCGTCGTACGCAAAGTTCGGCTGGGGATAGGACCTCTGCCGGGGCGGCGATCGCCGCCCCGGCCGGTTTTTCGTCGGGATCAAACCTCTGAGGTGGTCGGGCTTTCCGCCTGGCCGGCCTGCTCCAGGAGGCGCGCCATCTCGCTGTAGGCCTCGCGCTCCTCCTGGAGCACGAGATTGGTGACCTCCAGCCACCGGCGGTGCAGCTCTGAGGTTTCGGTCATGAGGGTGGCGAGCAGTGCGGTCAGCGTGTGACGGTCCTGGCCCAGAATGGCGGTTGCCGCCTGTTCGGTCAACTCGCGGCGGCGGCCCA
>VBAO01000091.1 GCA_005883865.1 Candidatus Segetimicrobium genomatis | reverse complement strand
GTTCGTGTGCGGCTGCGACATGCCGTTTCTCAACCCCGCGCTCATTCGCTACCTCGGCGCGCTCGCCGAGGGGATGGACGTGGTGATTCCCCGGCACGGCGGAGAATACGAACCCCTCCATGCCGTCTACACGCCGGCCTGCCTGGAGCCGCTCCGGCGATGCGCCGCGCGCGGTGACCGCAACACCGGATTCCTCGCCGAGGTCCGGACGCGCATCGTCGA
>VBAO01000128.1 GCA_005883865.1 Candidatus Segetimicrobium genomatis | reverse complement strand
CCCCGCCGAGCGCGACGAGCAGTCCGGGGCCGAACCGATCGACCAGGTAGCCCTCGAACGGCACGAGCCACGTCTCGGTCAGCACGAACAGGGTGAAGGCCACCTGAATCGCCGCCCTGGTCCAGTGGAACTTGGCGGCGATGGGGTTCACGAAGAGCGTCCATCCATACTGAAGGTTGGCGATCATCACCATGCCGATAATGCCGATGACCAACTGGACCCACCGGTTGGTGAGTCCCTCGGCACGGGAGGATGACATCGAGCCGGCTGACATCACGCATCCCTCCTTAGCGTGCGGGAGAATACATCGCGACCACATTGGCGTCGCCCGCAAAGACGTACACGGTGTGCGTTCTTCGTGTCGACGTCGCCCGTATGCATGTTCCCCACCCCGGTGTCGACCCTTCTCACTGATGTCTCGGCGACCTCCACGGCGAGTCACCCGTCCCTCTCCCGTTCACCCCCCTTCACTGTAGAGACGCGCACAAACGCAAAGGCTCCCCCCCGCGCCAGAGATGCTCTGACACCGGCGGAAGCCTTCGGTCCCCTCCATCGTCACCTCGCGCGCCAGGATCGCGAAGCCACGTTCCCCTATGCAGTTGTCCCCCGGCTGCTGCCCCCGGTTTACGCCGGCGGCCTTTCGTTCAACACGTCGGTCGAAAACGGGAGCACGCCCGGGATCAGCCACCTCGTCCACATCTCATCGATCTTGGCCTGGAAGTAGTCGATATCATCATTGGTGAAGTGGGCGAACCGGCCCTGCTTCATGAGATAGTCCCGAACGGGGAGCCGCTTCTGGCGGCCTTCCACGATCGCCCGGGTCTTCCCGTACAGGCGCAGCTGGTGTTGCTCGACCTCGAACAGGGGCCAGATCCCGGCCAGCACCGCCAGTTCCCCCAGTTCGTGGGAAAGCATCGGGTCGTAATCCCACCCCTTCGGGCACGGGTCGAGGGAGTGAATGAAGGTCGGCCCGCCGATGCTGAGCGCCTTCCGGATCCGGTTCATGAAATCCACCGCATAACTGGCGCACACCGTGCCGACGTACCGGCACTCCGGGTGCCCCGCGGCCAGCATCGCGGCCATGTTCTTCTTCCACCGCTTGTGGAGGATCCGCTTGGCCTTGCCGTGCGGGCTGAACGTGGTGTTGGCCCCATAGGGCGTGCTGCCCGACGCCTGGATGTCGGTGTTGGCGTACGATTCGTTGTCGTACAGGAGGATCAGGTGGTTGTAGTCCATGTGCTGCAGCGCGCCGGAGATCGCCGAGAGGCCCATATCCGCCCCGCCGCCGTCGCCGCAGAACGAGATCACGTTGATCGGCTCGCGCTTGATCTTGCCCTTCCGCATGAGCGCGCGGTACCCCGCGGCGGTGCCGACCGCCGCCGACCCCGACGACCCCAACTGCGTGTGCATCCAGGGCACGACCCAGGAGGTGCTGTAGTAGGTCGTGTTGGCGACGTACATGCACCCGGTGCTCCCGAGCACGACCGTGCGGGGGCCGGCCGCCTTGACCATGAGCTTCATCACCAGGGCCGACTCGCACCCCTGGCACGTCCGGTGGCCGGAGGTAAAGTATTCCTCAAGAGGCGCCTTCTTGACGCCCTTGATCGGCTCGAGGACCGGAAGCGGTGAGTCGAGGGTCGGTACCTGCAGCTTGGCGTCCATGGCTCTCTCCCCCTATGCTCTGACGCCGATCCACTGGGTGTCCGCGGGGGCCTTCCCCGCCGCGGCCGCCCTGCGGGTCTGCTCGATCATTTCCTTGACCGCGGGGATCGTGACTTCCCGTCCCCCGAGCCCGGCGATGAAGCTGACGACGGGCGGGCGCCTGTCCTGCGCGTACAGCGTCGCCCGGATCTCGTTGGCGAGCACGCCGCTATTGAACGGCGAGCCCATCGAAAAGTCCCGGTCGATGACCCCGATCGCGCGAAACCGCGACAGGAGCGCGCCGAGCCGCTCGTGGTCGAATGGCCGGAACCACCGGACCCGCACGAACCCGACCTTCTCCCCCTGCTCGCGCAGCTTGCGGATCACGACCTTTACCGGCATGGAGAGGGTCCCCATGCCGACCAGCACGACCTCGGCGTCCTCGGTGCGGTACTCCTCGAAGAACGGGTTGCCCTCGCCCCGCCCAAAGATCCGGCGGAAGTCCCGGTAGGCTTCCTCGATCACCCCGCGGGCGTTCCGCATCGCCTCGTCCGTCTGGCGGCGGATCTCCATCAGCCAGTCCTCGTTGACCTGCGGGGCGATGGTGATCGGGTTATCGGGGTGGAGCCGGAGGTCCCCGCGATTGTACGGGGGAAGGAACTCGTCCACCCACGTCTGGGGCGGGATCTTCACCAGCGTTTGCGAGTGCGTCAGGAACGCCCCATCGGTGCTGATCGCGCACGGGAGGAAGACCCGGCGGTCCTCCGCCACCCGGTAGGCCATCAACGTCGTGTCGAGCGCCTCCTGGGCGGTATCGACCCAGACGTGCATCCATCCGAGATCGCGGGCCGCGAGCGCGTCGTTGTGCTCGGTGCCGAACGCCCCGGGGTCGTCGAGCGCCCGGTTGCCCACCATGGCCACCAGCGGCAGGCGGAGGGCCGGGGTGACGGCGATCGCCTCGAACGCGTAGCACCAGCCCACCCCGCTCGAGCCGCACATCGCGCGCGCGCCGACCGCCTCCGCGTGCTTGGCGATCTCGAACTGGCTGTGCTCGCTCTCCGCCACGATGTACTCGGCGTCCTGCTCGCCGTTGGCGATCTGCTTGGCCACGTACTGCATCAACGTGTCGTACGGCCGGATCGGGTACGCGGTGAGGACGTCGACGTCCGCCAGCCTGGTCGCGACCGCGACCGCCTCGCTCCCGCTGATCAGCGCTTCCTGCTCCGCTGCTGCGACCCGGACCGCCGTCGCCGAATCGGGATCCATCACACCGTCCCTCCTTTACGCACCAATTCCCATCTCCTTGTGCCCGCCGGATCGGCGCTCATCTACTCGGCCCCGCCCGGGCCGACGCCCTGCTTGGCGACCTGTTCCTGGTACTGCCCCCGGTATCGGAATCCGTGCGAGCGCTCGGGGCGATGGGTGAGCTTCTCGTCGACCCAGGCCTGGTACGCCTGCTTGTCCTGCTTGTACGCTTCCCACTGGCTCTTGTTGTCGGCAAACTCCGCCTCGTTGACCATGGTGACGCAGTTGTCGACCGGGCACACCGCCTCGCAGACGCCACAGCCGCAGCACGCCTCGGCATTCAAGTCGTAGGTCTGGTCCGGCGTCACATCGAAGCACGAGTCGGGGCACTGCAGCCAGCAGAGCGTGCACTTGATGCACTTGTCGAAGTCGATGACCGGCCGCATCGTCCGGGTCGTGTACTTCTTGAAGTACGGGTTGCGCGCCGGGCGATACCCGCCGATCTGGTCCCCGAACTTGATCGGCTCGCCGAGCCGGATGCCGTCGATCGTGACGCCTTCCCGCATCTTCGTCCAGCCGGGGAGGTCGAACTTGAACGGGACCTCGGGGTTGCCTTCCCCCGGCCGCACCGTGCGCGTGGCCGTGTGCTCGTACGTCCGGCGCGCGGACGTGACCTTCAGGTCGTCGTTCCACTCCTCCTTGATGGCCTTCTGGATGCTGTCGAGGCTGACCAGTTCGGGGCAGACCTTGGGCAGCGCGCCCAGGATCCGGACGTCGGTGTGATCGTCCTTGTAGACCCACAGCCCCGAGAAGCTCGGGATCGCCGGGATGACCGCCAGGCGATACGGGGTGGGCTTGGTGTGGCAGAAGTTGATGAGCGCCTCGGCGGGCAGCATCGAGGTGACGATCAGGGTCCCCTGATCGCGGACCTTCTGGTTGATCGGCTGGAGCCCGTACCAGGCCCACGACTCGACGCCCTTACACAGCATGTCGTCCACGCTGATGGTCACGTCGGTCGTCTCCGGCTCGTACTGGGCCATGCTCAGCTGGAGCTCTTCCTCGTTGGGGGCGACGATCGCGAAGTTCTTGGCCGGGATGCCGTTCCGCTCCGGCGAGTCGCCGTACCGCCCGAACGAGATGCCGATCTTGCCTTCCTTGCGGGCGGCCAGCACGATGCCGCGGCAGATGTTCTTCGCGAGCGTCTTTTGAAAGATCCCCCGGTAGACGACCTCGACCGAGATGGTCCGTGCCATCAGCTCTCCCCCTCCGCCGGCCCCGATGCCCTCACCGCAGACGTCAGGCGGGCGTCCGGCGCGTCGCGCTTCTGACGGGCAACATCCCCAGGCGGGATCGCCTGGAGCGACTCGATCTCTTCGATGTGCAACCGCATCGCACCGGCCGCCGCCTCGGGGTCCCGGCCCTGGATCGCCGCGAAGATGCGCCGGTGACCCGCCAGCGAGCGTTCGGCCCGGGCGCGGCCCTGGAGCGACCTGACCCGGCTCTCCCGAAGGAGATCCATGATCACGTCGATGACCCGGAGGACGACCTGATTCTTGGCCGCGGTCGCGATCTGGTAGTGGAACGCCGTATCCTCGGCGATCGCGACGTTCCCCTGCCGGTTTTGCTCGGCCTGGCGCGACATGATCTCCCGGAGCGCGTCGAGATCCTCGGCGGTTGCCCGCAGCGCTGCGGCGCGGGCCAGCGGGGGTTCCAGCATCTTGCGCATGTCGAAGAGGTCTGCGGTGAGGTCCTTGGAAGCGGCGAGGGCGCCGGCGAGCGGGCTGACGATCGCATCGATCGGCCCCTCTCGAACAATGGTCCCCTCGCCGTGCCGGGGCTCGACGAGCCCGCCCATCTCGAGGACGCGGATGGCGTCTCGGACCGAGGTGCGGCTGACGCCAAACATTTCCGCCAAGTCACGCTCAGGAGGGAGCCTGTCGCCGGGCTTCAACCGGCCGTCCTCGATCAGGCCGTGGATCTGGGAGGCGATCTCGGCGTAGATCTTCCTGCGCTTGATGGGCTCGAAGGTCTCCCGCAAAATTGCGGTAGGATCCTGGGAAATCGTGCCTCCCCCCTCCCGCTCGAACCCTGGGCCAGACCGTGCCTCAGGCCCTTTGGACCAGTGGTCTGACCAATGACCACTCTCGATTGTAGAGAGCGGGATTGGCCCCTGTCAAGGGAGAGGTGTCGAGGGGTCGCGCAATCAATTCTCACCGAAGCCATTGCGCAGAAAAGGAGGGAACCGAATGTTGCAAAGCATCTTCGGGGGGCTGGCATCCTGGGGGCCTGATTTCATACGCCTGGGAGTGGCGTTCACGTTCATCCTCCATGGGTATCCCAAGCTGTTCGGGCCCAAGCCGGGCCCGAAGGGGTTTGCCG
>VBAO01000127.1 GCA_005883865.1 Candidatus Segetimicrobium genomatis | reverse complement strand
CCGGGGCCAACGACAACACATCCGGCGTGGCGGTCGCGCTGGAAGCCGCCGAAGTGCTCCGCCAGACCAGCCTTGCGGCGACCGTACGATTCGTGTTTTTCGGGGCCGAAGAGGAGGGGCTGTACGGGTCCGACTACTTCGTCAAGCACATGGGGCCCGGTCAGGTGATCGGGATGGTGAACCTCGATATGGAGGGCGTGGGCGAGCGCCTCCAGCTTTCGACGTATCAGGGAAGCGATGCACTCGTCACGCTCGCGGCGCGGCTGGCCGACCAGTTGGGCATCCGGGCGCAGGTGGCGCGGTCGAGCGGGAGCGATCACGTGAACTTCGAGCGGGCGGGCGTGCCGGTGGTGTTCCTCTTCCGGCCCGACGACCCCGAGTTCGACACCCCCCGGGACACCGTGGACCGCGTCGATCCCCGGTTGCTGGAAGTGTCCGGCCGGCTGGCGACGGCGATCATCCTGGCGATCGCCGGCGACGGCCGGTAGTCGGGCCCTACGTCATAGCCCTCCGAACATCACGGCTTCGTCGGCGCGGTGGTAGGCATGGAGCTCCTCCGGCGCAAACCACAGCGTCACCTCGTGGCCCGCTTCCTCCACGCTGCCGGAGGCGTGGATCAGGTTGCGGACGGGGCGGCGGCCGGGGTTGGCCACCGTCGGAGCGTCGGCCGAGAAATCCCCGCGGATCGTCCCGGGCTCGGCGAAGACCGGCAAAGTGTTGCCGACGATCTTCCGCGTCACGCTGACCGCATGCACACCTTCCAGCACCGCGGCGATGACCGGGGTCGTCTGCATGAACTCGATGAGCCAGCCCCGCACCCGGCGGCCGATCTCCACGGGATCGTCCGTTCCCATGGTCGCGCGGACATCCAGGCCGTAGCTCTGGAACGCCTCCCGGGTCTTGCCGCCGATCGTCCGCACCCACGCCTCGTCCGCCGGATAGTGGCGTTCCAGGATGCTGCGCTGGGCCTGCACCATCTTCAGGCCTACGATCTTGAGCCCTGCCTGCTCGAAGCGGGCCAGGATCGCGCCGGACAGCGCGCGCTGGACGCCGTCCGGTTTGATCAGGACCAGCGTCCGCTCCCGCCGCACGTCAGTCACGCCTGCGTCTCCCCCCCGCGGTCCATAGGATTGGCTAGAATCCGATCGCGCAGCCATCGGCCCGCGGATCCGAGCCGCCCGCATACACGCCCCGGTCCGGGTCCACCTGGAGGATCTGCACCCCGCCGCTGGCCGTCCAGTGCGACGGAATGACCACGCGGTGGCCGAGCGCCCGCAGCCGGTCGTAGGTGTGAGGCGGGAATCCGCCCTCCATGCGCAACTCGAACGGAGCGTCGATGGTGGCGGGATCGGTCGCCGGGAAACTGACCCACCTCGGCCGCTCCACCGCCTCCTGGACGTTGAGGCCGTGGTGCACGATGTTGCTGAACACCTGGAGGTTCCACGGCGCCTGGGCGTCGCCGCCCCGCGTGGCCCAGGCCAGGTAGGGCCGCTCCCTTCGGGTCGCCAGAAACGCCATCAGGGTGTGCATCGTCCGCTTGCCCGGGGCGATCAGGTTGGGGTGTCCCGGTTCGAGGCTGAACCCGCGTCCTGCGCGATTGTTGAGGAGGATCCCGGTGCCGTCCGCGACTTCGCCGCACCCGAAGGCCGCCGATAGGCTCGTGATGTAGCTGACGACGTTCCCGTCGCCGTCCGCGACGGCGAACGCCGTCGTCTCGCCGACCTGTTCCCTGACCGTGCCCGGCGCGGCCGCATCCTGCGCGCGGGCGGGATCGATCCTGCGGCGCCGCTCGCGGGCGTACGCCTTGCCGAGGAGCCAGGTGAGGGGGTTCGAGACGAACCGCGGGTCCCCGACGTAGGCAAGGCGGTCCGCGAACGCCAGCTTCTTGGCCTCCACCATGAGGTGGACCGCCTCCGCCGACCCCCAGGGCTGCGTTCCAAGGCCGTCGTCCTCGAGGATGTTGAGCATCTCGAGCAGCACAAACCCCTGTGAGGGCGGGGGCGAACAGTGCACGGTGAGGTCTCGCCACGGGGTGGCGGTCGGCGGGGCGATCTCGCTCCGATGCGCGGCGAGGTCCGCGGTCTCGAGGAGGCCGCCGTGCGCTCCGGCGTACGCCGCGATCGCGTCCGCAAGCGGCCCTTCGTAGAACGCGCGCGCCCCCTGGTCGGCGATCGTGCGCAGAGCCCTCCCCAGGTCGGCCTGCACCAGGACCTCGCCCACCCGCGGAGGCCGCCCATCCGGCAGGAAGACCCGCCGGGACGAGGGGTACTGCGCCAGCACCGGGGCCGACTCCTCGAACCACTCGGCCACCTTCTCCGTGATGGGGAAGCCTGCTTCCGCGTAGTAGATCGCCGGCTCGAGCAGCCGGCCCAGGGTCCACCGGCCGCTTCCCCATTGCTCGAGGGCGATCGCCATCGCGTCGACCGCCCCCGGGACCGAAGGCGCGAGCATTCCCCGCAGCGGCATCGTCCGTTGGCCGCGCGCCCTGAAAAACTCCGGCGTCGCCCTCCGGGGCGCGGCGCCGCTGCCGTTCAGGGCCATCACGCGGCGGGAGGACGCCTCGTAGTGGATGATGAAGGTGTCGCCCCCGATGCCGGTCATCATCGGCGTCACCACCCCCAGCGTTCCGGCGATGCACACCGCGGCATCGATCGCGTTCCCCCCTTCCTGCAGGACCCGCAGCCCGGCCGCCGATGCGAGGGGGTGGTCGGTGGCCACGACGCCGCGGCGGGCGAGCACTTCGCTCCGGCCCTGGCCCGCGCTGCGGCCCCTCATCGCGGGCCCCTCATCGGGACGTTCGCTTCCCTTGATCACATCGGTGCGTTGGCTCACGGGTCTCAGGTCTCCGCATCCAGGATAGGCGCGTTCGTCTCGTCCATTATACTGAATCCACCGGCGGAGCAGGGATGCGTTCCGGCCTTCGCCAATCCTCTCGCCGTGCGAGCCCCGTCTCTGCCGTCCGTGCTGGCGCTGCTCTGCGTGCTCGCCTGCCCGGCTGCGGCTCCCGGGAGCCCCGCCGGCGCCGGGCCTCCGGTCGCCTCGAGGAGTCCCGCCGTCCCCGCTGCGGCGATTCTTCCGGCGCGCCCTGCATCGGTCGTCGCCGACGGCGTCACGGACGATGCAACGGCCTCCAACAACCAGGTCAAGGTCATCCGGGACCTCTCGGGAGCGCTCGTGGTGGCGTATGCGGCCAACGTCGAAGGCGTTCCGCAGGTGATCCTCGCCCGATCGCGGGACGGCGGCAAGGAGTGGACGCCCGTGGGCCAGGCGAGCAGCGGCGCGGTGCCTTCCAGGCTCCCCGCGATTGGCGTCGACTCGACCGGCCGGCTCCATGTGGTCTGGACCCGCTACGATGACGGAGTGGGCAAGATCTACTATCGGGCCTGGCAGGGGTCGTGGGCCGCACCTCAAGAACGGATCTCACCCCTCCCCGCGTACGCGGGGTTCCCTGCGCTGGCTGTCGATGCCGCAGGGCAGCCGCACGTCGTCTGGTACGGGATCCGCGAAGCCGCCGTGCCTCCTCCGACGCGGCACGGCGCGATCTACGAAATCTTCTACACCGGGTTCGACGGCCTCGTCTGGGCGCCGCCGCAACTCATCTCTCCCGGCCTGCCCGACTCGGTGAATCCCTCGCTGGCCGGCGATCGCACGGGGCGGCTGCACGCGACCTGGTACCAGTTTGACGGCCATTGGTACCAGGTGCGCTACGCCCAGCGGGGGGCGGTGTGGGAAGAGCCCGAGACCGTGCTGGCCACGCGGTTCGATGCGTTCAACCCCGACCTGGCGATCGGGCCGCGGGGGCAGGTGGTGCTCGCATGGGAGCATCACGACGGATCATCGTCGGTGATCCAGGCGACACGGCGCATCTCCGGTCGATGGGACGATGCCGTGGATCTCTCGGACGGTCCCTCGCAGGCGCGTCACCCCTCGGTGAGCGTGGCCCCGTCCGGGATCGTGTATGTGGTCTGGGACAGCGACGACGGCCAGATCTCGGTTCGCGAGTTCACGTCCCAATGGGAGCCTCCGATCCGCCTGACCGGCGATGGCGGCAACACGTACCCAAGCGTCGCGGCGTCGCCGAGGGGGGCCGATGTCGTCTGGACCCACACCGCTCAGGGGCGTTCGTCGGTCCGCTATCTCCGGTTGGGGCCCGGGGGAACCTCCCCCGCGGCGCGCTTCTCCCGCCGGGCGGCGGCACTGGGCGTCGCCGCCGCCCTGTTGGCGATGATGGGCCTGGCCCTGCTGGCCTCCCGTCGCCGTCGGAGGCGGCGGGGGTGAGGCGGCCGGAGGTGCGGCTCCCTCAGGCCAGGCGCAGGGCATTTCAACGTCGGCTGCTGGCCTGGTACAAACGGCATCGGCGCGACCTCCCGTGGCGGCGCGCGCGCGACCCGTACCACATCCTCGTCTCCGAGATCATGCTCCAGCAGACCCAGGTGGACCGCGTCATCCCGAAGTACCGGGAGTGGCTCCACCGGTATCCGTCGCTGAGATCGCTGGCCCGCGCCGGCGCCCGCGAAGTGCGAGAGGCCTGGTATCCGCTCGGGTATAACATCCGGCCGGTGCGGCTGCGCAACATCGCCCGCACCGCCCTCCACCGCCACCGGGGGAAGATCCCGGCGACGCGGGAGGAGCTGCTGGCCCTCCCGGGGATCGGGCCTTACACTGCGGGCG
>VBAO01000126.1 GCA_005883865.1 Candidatus Segetimicrobium genomatis | reverse complement strand
GCTGCTGATCATCTACCTGTTCCGCGATCGCCTCAGCCGGATGTTCGGCCCCCAGGTGGGCATCTTCTGGTTGATCGTGGTGGTGATCGGCGGGCTGAACTGGATGCACACCGCGCGGCTGATCCGGGCGGGGTTTCTGTCGGTCAAGGAAAAGGAGTTCATCGAGGCGGCCCGCGGCCTCGGGGTGGGGACCGCCCGGCAGATCTTCCGTCACATCATGCCGAACGTGCTCAGCCCGGTGATCGTGTCGGCGACCTTGTCGGTCGGGTCATCGATCATCGCTGAATCGACCCTGTCGTTCCTCGGGCTCGGATTTCCCCCCGACGTCCCGACGTGGGGGCGCCTCCTGTACGACGCCCAGAACTACCTGCAACTCGCGCCCCACATGGCGATCTTTCCGGGCCTCTTGATCTGCCTCACGGTGCTGTCCGTCAACTACGTCGGGGATGGGCTCCGGGACGCGCTCGACCCCACCCGGACCTTCTAGCCGGCCGCGAAACGGTATAATAGACGCACGACGGACTGTCGGAGACGGGTCCCGGGCGGGTTGGTGAGACGTCTCCCGGAGGTGTTGGGATGGCAGGGTCCACAGGTCGAGCCCCGGTCACGATCACGGCGATCAAGGCGGACGTTGGGAGCATCGCGGGTCACACCCAGCCCAGCGCCGAGATGCTCAGCGCCGCTTCCGAGTTGATGGAACAGCAGCGCGGGAAGTTGCTGATCGACTTCCGCGTCACCCACACGGGGGACGATATCTGCCTGACGATGACCCACCGGCACGGCATCGAGGCGGAGCCGGTGCACCGGCTGGCCTACGACGTGTTCCTCGCAGCCGGATCGGTGGCGGAACGCCAGGGGCTGTACGGCGCCAAGCAGGACCTCCTCAAAAGCGAGTTCTCCGGCAACATCCAGGGGATGGGGCCGGGGGTCGCCGAAATGGAGATCGTCGAGCGTGCGGCCGAGCCGTTCATGGTCTTGACCGCGGACAAGACCGAGCCGGGGGCGTTCAACCACGTCCTGTACCTCACGTTCTGCGACCCCATGTACTGCTCCGGCCTGCTCTTGAGCCCCGACGTCGGGAAGGGGTTTACGTTCACGGTCGTGGACGTCAACCACACGGAGGCGGAACGCGAGATCACCCTCCACGCCCCCGAGGATCTGTACAACCTCGCGGCGCTGCTGCGCGACACCGGGCGGTTCGTCGTCAAGAGCATCCATTCCCGCGCCTATCCGAACGAGCAGGCCGCCGCGCTGAGCACCACGCGGCTCAAGCACATCGCGGGCCGGTACGTGGGCAAGGACGATCCCGTCGCGGTCGTCCGGACGCAGAAGATCTTTCCCGCGACCGAGGAGTTCGGCCTGGCGTTCAGCCGCGTCCCGTTTGTGGCCGGGGATTGCCGGGGGAGCCACAACATGCCGCTCGCTCCCGTCCCGATCAACACGGACTCCAGCATCTTCTACTGCCTGCCGATGGTGTCCGCCGCGGGCTACTCCGTGCGCGACGGCATCCTGACGGGCCCGATGGACCTGTTCAAGAACCCGGTCTGGGAAGTCTTCCGGGAGGAAGCGGTCCGCAAGGGCGCCGAGATGCGCGGCCAGGGATTCTTCAACCCGGCCATGCTCGGCATGGAGGAGCTCGAATACGGCGGCATCATGGAGCGCCTCAAGGCGCTCGATGAGCGCTTCGTGCTCGACGGACGTCGAAACGGCGAGCGCGCCCGCGAGGGCAGCACGGGATCCCAGGCCGGGCGCAAGCCGGGCCACGGCCGGGGCCGGTAGGCGGCTCGGAGAGGCGTTCCGTAACCCCGGCGCGCCGAGGGGCCGTCCGGCGGGCGGCTCCCGGCACATTCGGGGGGAGGGGGTCCCCAAAGCGTGCAACGCAGCGACGGCCGGCGGCCGGACGAGCTCCGTCCCTTGGCGCTCAAGCGACGGTACACCAAATTCGCGGAAGGCTCGGTGCTGATCGAGCTCGGGGATACCCGTGTCGTCTGCACCGCCAGCCTCGAGGAACGCGTCCCGCCGTGGCTCCGCGGCTCGAAGCAGGGATGGCTGACGGCGGAGTACGGGATGCTGCCGCGGGCGACCCAGGAGCGCAGCCCCCGCGACACCGCGTCCGGCAGGACCGGCGGCCGGGCTCAGGAGATCCAGCGCCTCATCGGCCGTTCGCTGCGCGCGGTCATCGATCTCGAGCGGTTGGGCGAGCGGACCATCTGGGTCGATTGCGACGTCCTTCAGGCGGACGGAGGAACCCGGACCGCCGCGATCACCGGGGCGTTCGTCGCGGTGATGGACGCGCTGATGCTCCTTAAGCGGACCGGGGCCGTCCCCAAACTCCCGGTCCGGGAGTTCCTCGCCGCCACGAGCGTCGGCTTGATCGAGGGGATCCCCGCTCTGGACCTCACCTTCGCCGAGGACTCGCGCACGAGGGTGGACATGAACATCGTCATGACCGAGTCCGGGAAATTCGTCGAGATCCAGGGCACGGGCGAAGGCGCGCCGTTCACCAAGACGGAAGCCAACGCGCTCATCGCCCTGGCGGAGCGGGGGATCGTGACCCTGATCGCCAAGCAGCGCGAGGTCCTGGCGGACATCCTGACCGCGCCGTGAGGGCGGGCGCGGCCGGACCCCGCCTCGTGCTGGCGACCCGAAACCTCGGCAAGGTGCGCGAGATCGCGGCGATCTACAGTCATCTGAACGTCGTCTGGCTCTCGCTGGCCGACTATCCCGGGATCGGCGAGGTGGCGGAGGCGGGCGCCACCTACGCCGAGAACGCGACCGCCAAGGCGCGCGCGGCGGCCGTCGTGACGGGCCTCGTCGCGCTGTCTGACGATTCTGGGGTCGAGGTGGACGCGCTGGGCGGGGCGCCGGGCGTCCGCTCCGCGCGGTTCGCGGGCGCGGGGGCGACCGATGCCGAACGCAACGCCCGCATCCTGGCGCTGCTCGAGGACGTCCCCGAGGCGCGGCGGACGGCACGGTACCGGGCGATCGTCGCCGTGGCCCTGCCCGCGGGGCCCGTCCGGGTTTTCGAAGGTGTGTGCGAAGGGAGGATCGCCCAGGGCCCCCGGGGCACAGGGGGCTTCGGGTACGACCCCATCTTCGTGCCGGCCGGGGAGGCCCGGACGATGGCGGAGATTCCCCCCGACGTCAAGAACCGCATCAGCCACCGGGCCCGAGCCCTCCAGGCCGCCGAAGGATACCTGATCGACGTCCTCCGGCTCCCCGGGGAGGATCGGAGGGATGAACCGCCAATTAACCGCGGGGCGGGGCGCGCCACCGGCGCCTGGAAGGGAGATGGGTGACCCTGAGCAAGCTTCAACCATTTCTCACCTACTGGTCGCTGACGATTGCGGTCCTCGTCATCTGGGGGTTCTCCGTCGCCGTCGCGATGGCGGACGTCAAGGACGATATGCTGGCGAAGATCCGCAAGCAACTCGGCCGGGCGCGACTCCGCCCGGTGGATCCGCTCGCCGGCCGATCGGTGGCGGAGACGCTCGCGCCGGCCGCGATGGACGAGCGGGAGCGGTGGGTGTTCTACCTCGTCAGCGGGATCGCGATCTCGCTCAAGCTCAACGTCCGCATCCTCGTCCTGCAGGACTCCATGGGACACTACCTCGTGCACTTCGCCCAGGGCAAGCGGCTCATCACGTATCGGGTGGACAAGGCGTGGGTGGCCGACGCCATGGCGGGCAAGGGCGATCAGCGAGAGCGCATCTACAAAGCCGTCGAGCAGTACCTGCGCCAGGAGTTCCTCGGGCAGCCGATCGCGAAGCCCGCCCCGGCGCCGGCCGCTCCCCCCGCCGCGCCCAAGCCCGCCGGCGCGGTTCCGCCGGGTCAGCCGGAGATGAGCCGCGAGGAGAAGATCGCCGCCGCGCGGGCGAAGGCGGAGGCGATGAAGGCGCAGCGGGCGGCCGGCGGGCCGTCACCGCCGGAGACCCCGGCGCAGTCCTAACCCCGGCTACAGCGCAGCGGGCCGGCCGTCCGGCAGGAATCGCTGCCGGGCGAGCGGGACCGGGGGGGCCCCCAGCTCCAACAGCCGGTCGTGAAAGCGGCGGAGGGAGAACTCCCTTCCTTCCCGCCGCTGGAGATCGTCGCGCAGCCTCCGGATCATCAACTTCCCCAGGGTGTAGTTCAGGTACCCGGGATCGAACGTGCCTCGCTCCGCTTCGCGTTGGGCCGGGAGCGGGTCCAGGTACGCTTCCTCGATGAACATCTGCGCCGCGCTCTCTTTCGACCGGCCACGCGTGTGCATCTCGATCGCGACGAGGAACCGGACGTTTCGAAGGAGCGCCTCGGACAGCTGCGCCAGCCGGAGGCGTGGGTCGTCCCGGCCGTACCCCGCCTCCAGCATCATCTCTTCGCAGTAGTGCGCCCAGCCTTCAACAAACGAATAGCTCGTGAGCACGCGCCGCAGCGGTCGCGGGACCTGCTGCACGCGCAGGAAGTGGACGAAATGCCCAGGGTAGACCTCGTGGATGCCGATATCCTTCAGCGTTGCCCGGTCGAATTTGCGGAGCCACTCCTCCGTCTGCTCGGCGGTCCACCCGGGATCGGGAGGGGTGACGTAGTAAAATGACTCGGTCGCCTTCTCGAACGGGCCCGCCGTATCCATCATGGCGAAGGCCCACCGGGCGAACGGCGGGGTTTCTTCGACCCGGGGCCGGACCGGCGAGGCAATGGAGACGAGCCCGTGCGCCTCGACGAACTCGCGGAGGTCGTCGAGGACCTGCGCGGCGACCGGAATGAGCTCCACCGCGGCGGGATGATCCTGTCCCTGGCGGGCGAGCACCTCGCGGACGGGGATGGCGGGGGCGACCCGCGCGGCCGCCTCGTCGAGCAAGGCCCGGTTGCGGGCCAGATCGTCTCGGCCGATCGCAAGAAGGCGCTCGATCGGAAGATCGACAACGCCTCAACGGCCTTCGGGCGGACCTCATCCTCCAGGTGCCGCATGAATCGCCTGAGCGCGGCGAGGGCGGTGCGATTGGCCCGGTCGAACGCGTCCAGGAGCGGCCCGTCCCCGACCGGCAGGACCGCGCGCGGCAGGTCCTGTTCCTGGAACTGGATGGTCCCGCCGTAGACTTCGAGCGCGGTGTCCAGAAAGGGGCGGGGCACGGGCTCACGCAGCGTCTCCGCGGCCACCTCGTGATAGGGAGGGATCTGCCGGAGGTGCTCCACGAGCGCCTTCACGCGTTGAGCCAGGGGCGCGTAGTCTCGCTTGATGTACCCGCTGAGATCGAGCGGACCGGAGAACGCCAGCGGATTGCGTTCGAACTCCCGCAGGTCCTCGAGCTCGAAGAGCTCTTCGTCGATC
>VBAO01000125.1 GCA_005883865.1 Candidatus Segetimicrobium genomatis | reverse complement strand
GATACCCGGGAAGGTTCCCGAACCGACAGGTCCGGGAGGCGTATCAGGACCGCGACACGGCGCTGATTTACATGACCGACGCCAACGGCGCCGGGGTCACCGTCCTGCGGTGGGTGGGGCCGATCCCCAAGCCGCCCGCCCCGGCGGCCGTCCCCGGGGCCCGCTGACCCGCGGGCGATCGCCTCACCTGCTGGAGAGGGCTGTCTGGAGGCGCGCGTCGACCTCGTTCACAAAGAAGGTCGCGCCCATCTCCGCGAAGAGGCCGCGCGCGCGCTCGAGAAGCGGCCGGGCCGGCTCGGGCCGCCCGAGCACGAGCAACGCCTCCCCATGTTTCAGCAACGTCAGGGCCAGATCGATCACATACTCTCCGGCCTCGAGCACCTGCATACTCCCGTGAAAGAGCGCTTCGGCTTCATCCCCCCGGCCCTGTGACGCCCGCACCCGAGCCAGGGTGGCCCCGTGCGTCGCGCGGGTGATCCTATCGTGGTCGGCAACCGCGGAGAACCCCTGCTCGCCATACTCGGCCGCGCGAAGCAGGTCGCCGCGGGCCAAGTAGACCTCCGCGAGCCCGCGGAGAATGCCGGGGGACTCCGACTTCGCCCCGTGCTCGGAACGCAGCGCCCGCGCGCGCTGGAAGGCGCGCTCCGCTTCGTCGGGTTGCCGGAGGCGGAGGTAATGAAAGGCCAGGTGGCGATGGGCGTGGGCGCTTCCCAGGAGATCGCCCCGCCGGAGGCACGCCGAAATCGCGTCGCGGTACCATCGGATGGCGTCACTCGAGTGCCCTCGCAGATGCGCCAGAATGCCGAGGCTCACGAGCGCGTCGCCGTCGTTGGCGACCGCTCGCGCCTCGGCGAGGACGCCGGCGGCCTCATCGAGGCGCCCGGCATTCAGCAGGCACCGGCCGAGCCGCGCCAGGGTCCTGGCCACGCCCTGCGCGTTTCCCATGGTCCGATACAGGTCCAACGTCTGGCGGTAGGCCTTCCCCGCGGTCGTCAGCTTCCCTCGGAGATCCTCCGTGATGACCCCCAACATCTCGAGCGCTTCGGCTTCCCCCTGACCGTCGTCGAGGGTGCGAAACAATCGCTCCGCATGCCGCAGGGCGTCTTCCGCCGGCAGTAATCGCCCGCGGTCGAATTCCGCGAATGCGCGATTCAGAAAGGCGCGGGCCAGCAGATCCTGGCGTCCAATCGTGGGCGCCAGTTGCACCACGGTCTGCGTGTCGCTGAACACGACGTCCGGAGACAACAGCCACTTGACGACCTCCGTGCGATCCGTCAGCAGTTCGAGAAAGAGCGGGGTGTCCTTCTCCAGGCCGGCGGTGTACAGGATCTCGAGGCCGCGCTCATAGAGCCGGCGGGCTTCCGGCAGCGTGCCCAGGGCCGTCGCCCTGGCCCCCGCGTTGCGGATGGCCTGAATCGCCTTGCGCGCGATGGGTTCCGCCCGCTCGCCGGTCTCGAACTTGTACTGCCATGCGTGCTCGTAGTGGTGGGCCAGGAGTTCCAGGAACTCATCGTTGTGCTGCGCGGTCCGCTCCAGCCACTCCGCGAACCCGAGATGCTTGATGCTGCGCGCGGCTTTGGGCAGCGTGGAATACGCCACGTCGGGAATGAGGGCGTGCTTGAACGCAAATTCCCGTTCGCCCGCCAAGGTGGAGCCGGTGAGTTCCTCCACCAGATCCCGTTCCTGGAGGCGCTCCAGCGCCGCGGCCGCCTCGGCCGCGTGCAGCCCCGCGGCGGTCAACGTGCCGAACCAAAAGATCCGACCGGCGACCGAGGCATCCTGGATCACGCGCTTCTCGAGGGGAGGGAGCAGGTCGAGCCGGGAGGCGAGGATGCCGTGGATCGTATCCGGCAGCCGGATCTCGAGGGGATAGGCCGTCCAGCGCCATCCCCCTTCGGCGCGCACCAGGCTGCCGCCGTCGATGAGCATGCGGAGGATCTCTTCGATGAAGAAGGGATTGCCCTCCGCTTTCGTGAGGATCGCCTCCCGGACATCGGTGGGAACGGCCTCTCCGTCGAGGAGCTCCGCCATGAGGAGACGGCTGTGCTCCAGGGAGAGCGCGGAGATGGAGATCGCCGTGTAGTTGCGGATGCGGGCTCCCCATTCCGGGCGTCGCTCGAGGAGCTCCGGCCGCGCCAGGCACAGGATGAAGATCGGCGCGTCCGCGCCGCGGATGGCGAAGTGCTCGATCAGTTCCAGCAAACTCTCCTCGCCCCAGTGGAGATCCTCAAAGAGGAGCACCAACGGTTGGGAATGCGCTTTGGCCAGGAGGAACGCCTTGAGGGATTGCAACAGGCTGGCGCCGCTCGATCGCGGGTCTCCGGCGTCTCTCGGATCGGGAAAGCCGGCGCGCTGATCGGCGAGCTTGCGGCCGAGAATCGTCCCGAGGCCGCCGAGGATCGTGTGGACGTCCTCCGCGCCGAGGGCGGGGAAGCGCACCGGATGGATCCCCGCGTGCAGCTTTTCTGTCACGACCGCGGGGGGATCGCTGTCCAGGATGCGGCATTCCTGCTTCAGCATCTCGGCCAGCGGCCAGTAGGTCAGGCCTTCCCCGTAGGCGGGGCACCGTCCCCGCAACACGTTGGGCGGGGTCGGGCCCCGGCCCAGGACGCTCAAGACCTCCTCGGCCAGGCGACTCTTGCCCACGCCGGCGGCGCCGATCAGGGTGATGAGCTGGTGCTTCCGGTTCTCCACCGTCCGCCGGTACAGGGTGACCAGCAGCTGCACCTCGTCCGCGCGCCCGAGCAGGGGAGCCGACAGCCATTTGGCCGCCGGCCGGTCCACGAGCTCCAGGACCCGCCAGCGGGGCCGATCCGGGAAATCGCCCGCGCCGGCCGCCGGGAGGGGCTCAACGCGCGCGATGGCCTTGATGGCCGCGTGGGTGCGTTCGTCCACGACGATGGTGTCGGGGGGCGCCTGCTGTTGGAGGCGGGCGGCCAGGTTCACGATTTCTCCGGTCACCATGAGCTCTCGCGACCGGACCGCCTGAGGATCGGCGATCACTTCCCCCGTGCTGATCCCGATGCGGATATGGAGATCTTCGAGCTTCGCCCGGAGCGAGACGATCCGCCGCTGCATGGCCGCCGCCGTCCGGACGGCCCGCTCGGGATCGTCCTCGTGGGCCTGGGGCAGGCCGAACACGGCCATGATGGCGTCGCCGACGAACTTCTCGACGGTCCCCCCATATTGGGCGACCTCCTCGCGCATGGCCAGGAAGTACTCTCCGATGATCGCCCGCACTTGTTCGGGGTCGAGCCGGGCGGCCAAGGACGTCGATCCGACGATATCGGCGAAGAGGATGCTCACGACCCGCCGTTCCGCGGTGGCGGCCGGCGCCAGCGGCGCGCCGCAGCGAAGGCAGAAGTGTGTCCCCAGGGGGTTGTCCGCGCCGCACACCGCGCAGCCCTGGGAGAGTTTCGCGGCGCACCCCATGCAGAAGCGTGCGGCCGGTGGATTCTCTTTTCCGCATCGCGGGCAGACGATCATTCGGTTCCCTCGGAGTTCAGTATAGCGGGTACGGGGGGTCCCCACCACGAAGCACGCCTCGGCGCTCAGGCTTGCCGACGCGAAGGGGGGCTCCGCGTGACCGCAACGGTGGGGGACGGGCAGCGGTACGATGCCATCGTGATTGGCTCGGGCCAGGCGGGGACCCCGCTGGCCAGAGCCCTGGCCCGCGCGGGACGGAAAACGGCCCTCATCGAGCGGGAGCACGTGGGCGGGACCTGCGTGAACGAGGGGTGCACGCCGACCAAGACCATGGTGGCGAGCGCGCGGATCGCCTACCTCGCCCGGCGCGCGGCCGACTACGGCGTGCGAACGGGCCCCGTCGCCGTCGACATGGCCGGGGTCCGCGAACGGAAGCGACATATCGTGGACGTCTTCCGAAGCGGCGGCGAGCGGGGGCTTCAGCGGACCGATGGGTTGGAGCTGATCATGGGAGACGCCCGGTTCACCGGCCCCCGGTCGGTCGACGTGCGCGTCAATGCAGGGGGGCAACGCCCCCTGACCGCCCCTCTGGTCTTCATCAACACGGGGGCGCGTCCCGCCCTCCCCCCGCTCCCGGGGTTGGACGGCGTGCCGCATCTCACCTCGACGTCCGTGATGGAGTTGGATGCCGTCCCGCCGCATCTCCTGGTGCTGGGCGGCGGATACTGCGGGCTCGAGTTCGCCCAGATGTTTCGCCGCTTCGGGAGCGGGGTGACGATCGTCCAGCGGGCCGCCCGGGTGCTCCCGCGCGAGGACCCCGACGTCTCCGAGGAGGTCGCCAAGATCTTGCGCGAGGACGAGATCGACGTGCTGCCGGACACGGAGGCCCAGCGGGTGGAGCGCTCCCCCGGCGGGGGGATCCGCCTGATGGTGCGCGGGGCCACGGACCCCCGGCCTCGCGAGCTCGCCGGTTCGCACCTGCTCCTCGCGACCGGGAGGGCGCCCAACACTGACCATCTCAACCTCCCCGCGGCCGGAGTGGAGGGCGACGCCGGCGGCTTCATCAAGGTCAACGAGCGGCTGGAGACGTCCGCGCCGGGCGTCTACGCCCTCGGGGACGTCAAGGGGGGCCCCGCCTTCACCCATATCTCGTACGACGACTTCCGCATCATCGAAACGAACCTGCTCCGCGGGGGGAACGCGACGACGAAGGGCCGCCTGGTGCCGTACACCGTGTACATCGATCCGGAATTGGGGCGGGTCGGGGTGAGCGAGACGGAGGCCAAACGCGAGGGCCGCGCCGTCCGAGTCTACAAGATGCCGATGAAGTCCGTGGCGCGGGCGGCCGAGATGGATGAGCCGCGAGGATTCATGAAGGCGGTCGTCGATCAGGACACCGGCCAGGTCCTGGGGTGCGCGATCCTCGGCGTCTCCGGCGGCGAGGTGATGAGCATGGTGGAGGTCGCCATGCTGGGCCGGCTGCCGTACACGGCGCTCAGGGACGCGATCTTTGCGCATCCGGCGCTGGCGGAATCGTTGAACAACCTCTTCGACGTGGACTGACCGTCCTCACGAGCGACGCCCGGATGGGGGATGGGCGGGGGAGAGGACAGATCTCGGGGCACGGGGAATAGGGGAGCCCAACCGTGGCCGCGGCGGTCGTGCAACTGCTGAACGTCCTCTTGAACACCGCCGTGCTGTTCCTCTACGGCGTCATGCGGATCGTCAATCTGGCCCACGGCAACCTCTACATGCTCGGGGCGTTTGTGATGGCGTGGGCCGTCGGGGTCGCGGCCGCGAGCGTCCCCCCGGCGTTCCTCCTGCTCCTGCTGCCGGTCGCCGCCCTCGCGGTGGCCGCCGTGGGGGCGGCGATCGAACCCACGCTGCTCCGGCCCCTCTACACCCGGGCGGAGGAGTACCAGCTCCTGATGACCTTTGGGCTGCTCCTGATCCTCGAGGATGCGACCCGATTTGTGTGGGGGCCGACGCCGCTCTCGGCCAGCACGCTGTGGAGCGCGTTTGGGAGCTCGTCGATCCTCGGCTCGGTGTATCCGAACTACAACCTCCTGGTGATCGCGATCGGATTGGTCACGGCCGGCCTCCTGTGGGCGTTCGTCTATCGGACCAAGTTCGGGGTCGTGCTGAGGGCCACCGCGCAGGACCGCCGCATGGCGTCCGCCATGGGCATCAGCGTGCGGAGCGTCTACGTGCAGGCGTTTGCCCTCGGCTGCCTGATGGCCGGGCTCGCCGGCGCGATCGTCGTCCCGATTCAGGGAGCGGTGCTGGGCATGGGCGTCGACGCGCTGGTCATCTCGTTCGTGGTCGTGGTGATCGGAGGGCTGGGCAGCCTGGAGGGGGCGCTGGTCGGCGCCTTCATCGTCGCCCTCGTCAGGACCCTGGCGATCACCTTCTTCCCGGAGCTCGAGTTGGCCGTGCTCTACATGATGGCCGCGATCGTCCTGGTGACGCGGCCGGCAGGGCTGTTCAGCCGGCAGTGAGCATGCGGGCGATCGCGATCCCGAAGGCGATGATCGCGCTGGGGCTGGTCGGGCTCGCCCTGCTCGCCTTCCCGTACGTCGCGTCGTCGTACCAGACGATTCTGCTGTCCTACGGGTTGGTCATGGCCATCGCGGCGCTCGCGTTCAATGTGCTCCTGGGCTATACCGGGTTGCTGTCGTTCGGCCACTCGGCCTATTTCGGGACGGCCGCCTACGTCGCCGGCTTCGTCGTGAAATACCTGCACGCCACCTCCATGGAAGCCTTCCTGGTCGGCGGGCTCGGCTCCGGCGGGGTGATCGCGGCCCTCTTTGGCTTCATCTGTGTGCGGTACACCAAGATCTTCTTCTCCATCCTGACGCTTGCGCTGTCGCAAGTCCTGTGGAGCCTCGCGCTGAAGTTCTTCTGGGTGACCGGGGGCACGGACGGGATCCGGGTGCCCACGCCGTCCCTGCTGAGCGGGATCATCCCGTCCTCCGGGGACAAAGTGGCGTTCCTCGCCCACGGCTACTACTATTACGTGCTCGTGGTCTTCGGCCTCAGCCTGGCCGTGATGTGGCTGATCGTGCACTCTCCCTTCGGGAAGTCGCTCGAGGCGATTCGCGACAACGAAGTCAGGGCGGAGTTCATCGGGATTCGGGTCCGACGCCATCGGTGGATCGCCTTCGTGATCTCGGGGGCCTTCACCGGGCTCGCGGGGGCGCTGTGGGCTCCGCTGAACGGTCTGGCGACGCCCGAGGCGCTCTACTGGCCGTTCTCAGGCGAGATCGTGTTCATGACCGTGCTGGGGGGATTCCGGACCTTCACCGGGCCCGCCGTGGGAGCGGTGGTCTTCAACTATCTCAAGGCGTACGCGGTCGGGCGGACGGAGTACTGGCAGTTGCTGCTCGGCGTGATCCTGGTGATTCTGGTGCTGGTCATGCCCGCCGGGATCATGGGCGCCCTCGCGCGCTTCGCGGGGAAGCCGAGGAGGGACTGAGGTGCCGCTGCTCGCGACCGAGGGCCTCAAGAAGTCTTTTGGGGACATGCATGCGGTCGACGGCGTGAACTTCTCCATCGACGAGACGCAGCTCGTGGCCCTGGTCGGATCGAACGGAGCCGGGAAGACCACCCTGGTCAACCTGATCACCGGCCTCCTGCAGCCCGATGCCGGAACGATCCGTTTCCAGGGACAGGAGGTGACCTCCCTCCCGGTGTACGGCCGGATCAAGGCCGGGATCGCCCGCAGCTTCCAGATCGTCAACCTGTTCGACCTGCTCACCACGCTCGACAACGTCCGGCTGGCGATCTTCTCGCGGGAGGGGAAGGTGGGCCGGGCCGCGTCGCTGGTGGAGCTCGATCGGGGGGCGAGGGACCAGGCGCTCGGCGTGCTGGAGGAATTCGGCCTCACGCCCAAGCGGGACGTGCCGGCCGGCCAGCTGTCGCAGGGCGAGCGCAAATTGCTCGACGTCGCGGTCGCGTACGCGCTCCGGCCGAGGTTGATCCTCCTCGACGAGCCGACGAGCGGGGTCGGCACGCGGGAGAAGGCGCAGATCATGGACCGGATCGAGTCGGTGGTGAGATCGAGGGGCCTCAGCGCGGTCATTGTGGAGCACGACATGGACGTCGTCTTCAAGTATTCGGACCGGATCGTCA
>VBAO01000124.1 GCA_005883865.1 Candidatus Segetimicrobium genomatis | reverse complement strand
ATATCCCGAAGCCGCGGTGTGGGCGCCACTCGATATTGACAGCGCGATTATCAAGCGCAACGTCCAGCATCCACGGGCCATCCGGTTTCAGAGGCTCATCTATGACCGCCGACACACCAGGGAGACGCGCCTGGAGTTTCTGTTTGACGCTCTCGATCTGACTCATTGTTCCATTACCCCCTTGCCATCCGCCCCGGTTTTCGAGAACACGATCTGGTTCGTGAGAGTTCTGATTTCAATTGATCCGTTCTCACCGATCAGAGTGTTGTGTTTCAGGCTTCGGAATCTCCGTACTTTCGGATATCCGCTGAAGGCGCGTTCGCTGTCCCGCTGCGGCGGATACAACCGATCGTCCGTTTGCCATTTCGACGGATCGTAAGGCACGCCGGACATCTCATCCTCCACCTGGTTAAGTGTCCTGCTGATTTGAGTCCATGCTTCCTCAAAACCGGCCGCCGCCGGTAGCGTCCGAAGCCGCTGGTAGAACTCCCGCAAGCGCACGGCTTTGGACGCAGCCACGATATGTCCATTATAAGCTCTGGCTTATAAAATGACAAAGTGGTCTAGCAAATACGATTACACACGCCTCCTTTCGTGGGCATGCGTAGCCTGCCACCGGAATGCAGGGGATGCAAGAGATCAGGTTTCAGGTCACTCCGCGAGGTCCTTGCTACGTTCCTCTGTACTTTGGCACCCGCTTCTCAGCGAAGGCCCGTTCTCCTTCAGTGCGGTCCCTGCTTGTATGAATCCTTGTAAGGTCGCGGCGGGCCTCGGCGGCCAGATCCGAGGGAGATTTCGGAATGGTCCGCAGCGAGAAGGCCTTGAGGGTCGAGACGACAAGTGGAGCGTTATTTACTAGAATCTTCGCCCATTCCTTGGCCGCTTCCATCTGTGTGCCCACTGGCACTATCTTATTTACCATGCCGACTTCGTAGGCTCGCTGGGCTGTCATGGGCTGACCGAGCAGCATGAACTCGACCGCCACCTTTTGAGGGATGCGAACTACGAGCCCTGCAACTATGCCACCAGTGAATCCAACTCGAGCCTCTGGATAATGGAAGACGGTACTTTCGGCAGCAATGATTAGGTCACAGTGCATGATTAGGATGAAGGCGCCACCGATTACATGCCCGTGGACAGCAGCGATGATTGGTTTCGTTACCGGCACACCGAGATCCGGGACACCCATCCACAGGTCAAGGGGGTTGTCTTTCAGATCGGCGCCGGCGGAGAATGCCCGGTCGCCGGCTCCTCTAAGAATGGCGCATCTCTCATCGCTCGTCTCATAGCGGGCCCAAACTTCCCGAAGCCCTTCGACGACAGCAGGATTAAGGGCGATTAGCTTCTCGGGACGGTCAATAGTGATGACCGCCACGTTTTCAATCGATTCATAGGTCACTAAATCGTTCATAAACATCCTGCCTCCTCGTGCTGTCTGAGCCAGTCTGGCCTGCTGGCAATCCGAAGGGCCCGCTTCTTGAGATATGTTCGTCACACCTCTGGATCTCTGGCGGCGATCTCCCCACGAGCAGGGGGGCGTGCCCCGGCTCTGGTATCTGAACCCAGGTACGCAGGAGTTCTGGGAAAGAGTACAAAAACGAGCCCGAGTTGCCTCTTTGTGGGACAGGGATCGGCAAAGCGCTTTCCCAAGAACTCCTCTCCTTATTACCGGAAAGGTCGAGAGAGCGGCGTGCGAGACAATATCTCTGTTGACCTCTATCGAGTCGCCCCTCAGTCAAAATCGTGCACCCATGGGTAAGAAGAGAAATTCCGCCATGCGGCGGGAGAGGTTATTCGACCTACATCCACGGGAGGTCGTGGATACCGACGTAATGGTAATTGGTGGTGGGATTGTGGGGCTGGCCACAGCCTACTACCTGGCAAAGCGCGGAAGGCGTGTGGCCGTCTTGGAGAGGAGCACATTCGGATTCGAGGCGAGTGGTCGCACAGCGGCCGGGGTACGTCAGCAAGGCCGCGACCTGCGGGAACTCCCCCTGGCCATGGCCAGCGTGGCCCTGTGGGCGGACCTCGATGACGAGTTACAAGACCAGACCTATTATCGACGGAGCGGCAATATCTTCATCGCGGTGAGCGCGGATGAGATGGCCAAGTTCCAGGCGGCGACAGAGCAGGAGCGATCTGCGGGGCTCTACGTGGAGATGCTCGACCGGGATCGGTTGAAACACATGGTCCCATCCCTGTCCGATCGGTGCCTAGGAGGGAAACATTGCCCTTCTGACGGTATGGCCGAGCCTTGGGCTGTCATCCGCGCCCTGGTAGCCGCGATCACGCGCCACGGCGGCCGACTGTACCCCAACACGGAAGCTCTAGACTTCGTGGTCCAGGGTGATCGAGTCGTGTCGGTCTTGACCGATACGATCGAGTTCCGTCCCGAGGTTACGGTGAACGCGGCAGGCCCCTGGGCCGCCCTGCTCGCTACGCGCGTAGGCGTTACCCTTCCCATCCGGCCGTTTCCAGCTCAACTCATTGAGACAGAGCAGGTGGAACTGCGGTGCGACGGATTCCTGGTCTTTCCCGGCGAGGCAGTATACTGCCGCCCCACAATCTCCGGGTGCATCCACTTCGGACCTATCTCGGTGTTGACTCCACGTGATGTAATGAAATCTCCTTCTCAGCTCTCACCGGTCGCGCAAGTACGTACAAAGATCGCCTCCCTCATTCCGGCGCTCGGTGGCGTTCACATCCGCCGGGCTTGGATGGGTTTGCTGGATGTGACCCCTGATACGCTTCCCATCATCGGCCCCGTCCCGGGTCTGTCCAACTACATCGTTGCGGCCGGATTCAGCGGCCACGGGTTCGGATTAGGACCCGGAGTAGGCTCGGCGTTGTCGGCCCTTATCGTTGACGGAAGGCCGAGTATCCCGCTCCAGGCCTTTTCACTCTCTCGGTTTGCTAGCGCCCAATAGCCCGGACCTTCTTCGCTAGAACCAACCAGCGTGTCTCCCCCACTCCGAGATCTGGTTCACTCTCGTTGCCGAGAGTTCCATTTACGAAGCAGGGAAGGTTTGTGGCGCCATGTAAGAGGTGAAACGAATAGGTCGTTCCGGCCTATCTGTATCGACCGCATCTGAATGATCCTCCGGACTGGCATGGCTAGATGGAGGCGGAACAATGGCCAAGTTCTATTTCGACGACGACGCAGACCTCTCCGCGCTCGAGGGTAGTCTGGTCGGCATCATCGGGTACGGCAATCAAGGGAGATCTCAAGCCTTAAACCTGCGGGATAGCGGCATCACCCCCCTCATCGGGAACCTCGACGATGCCTACGCCGAGCAGGCGCGGAAAGATGGATTTGATCCGCGTCCAATTCCTGAGGTGGCGGGCAGGGCGAATGCAGTGTTCCTGCTTATCCCCGACGAAGTGCAGCCCCAGGTCTACCGAGACATGATCCATGCGCACCTGAAACCGGGAAACCTGTTGTGCTTCGCCCACGGGTACAATATCCAATTCGGTTTCATCGAGCCGCCGGCTTTTGTGGATGTGGTCATGATTGCGCCCAGGATGCTTGGGCGGGGCGTGCGGGAGGCGTTTGTGAAGGGCGTGGGGTTCCCCAGCCTCATCGCCGTCCAGCAGGATTACTCTCAAAAGGCTCTGGCGCGAACGCTGGCGTTGTCGAAAGGCATCGGCTCCACGAGGATGGGGGTGCTGATGTCCTCCTTTGAGGAGGAGACGGTGATCGATTTGCTCGGCGAGCATCAGCCGGCCCTGTACGCCTTGCGCGCCGAGTATGAAGCGCTGGTAGAGGCGGGATATTCACCGGAGGCGATCTTGCTTGATCTGTATGCCTCGGGAGAGTCCGCCGTCTGGGCGCAGGCGGCCGCCGATTTGGGCTCGTTTGACCGGATGAAGCTGGCTTCCCACACCGCGCAGTTTGGTCATCTGGTCTGGGCTCAACGCCAATTCGATCCCGAGCGAACCCGCGAGCGTCTGAGGACGATGATTCAGGATATCAAGAGCGGCATCTTCACGCGCGAGTGGACTGAGGAGCAACGCACAGGTCTCGTGCGTCTGCAACAGGTCTGGGCGCAAAATCGCGCACATCCCATGATGGAGGCAGAAGAGAGACTCTACCGGATCCTCGGGCGGCGGCGGATTCCAGCGAAGAAGACGGTGAGGTGACGCTGGAGAGAAGGTTGGGAAATTAGCCACCAACCGCACGCAGGTTGATGGTTGGAGGATCGTTTTGGAGAGTTCCTATCGTCTGGGAGTAGATATCGGCGGGACGTTTACGGATTTGCTCCTGCTCGATCCGGGAACGGGCAAAAGTCACTTGCTGAAGGTACCATCTACGCACTCGTCTGCCGAAGCCATCGCCGCCGGTCTGGAGGAGCTGCGGAAGCGACACCATATCGCTCTCTCGCAGATCGCCTACTTCTCGCACGGGACGACCCTGGCGGTCAATACGCTCGTACAACGCTCGGGCGCCAAGGTGGGTGTGCTGATCACGCGGGGGTTCCGCGACGTCCTAGAGCTGCGCCGGCTCCGCCTTCCCAAGGCCAACGATTTCTTCGTGCCGCGACCGATCTCTCTTGTGCCTCGCCGATACGTCAAGGAAGTGGACGAGCGCATTACAGCCGACGGTCAAATCTATATTCCATTGCAGCGCGAGGACGTCGTCCGGCGGGCGCAAGAGTTGGTCAACGAAGGCATCGAAGCCCTGGCCATTTGCTTCCTCCACTCCTACCGAAACCCGGCGCACGAGATCCTGGCGAAACGGTGCGTAGAGGCGCTCCATCCGCGACTCTACGTCTGCACCTCCGCCGAGTTATGGCCGCAGCAACGGGAATATGAGCGCTCGCTCGTTTCCGTGATTAACGCGTACGTGGGCGAACGCATGCGGAGCTATCTGAACGCGCTCGAGGAGGACACGCGTAAATTGGGGGTCGCTTGTCGGATCTTCGCCACCAAATCCAATGGCGGCGTAATGAATGCGCGGAGCGGTGCTGAGCGACCGGTGGAGACTCTTTTGTCGGGACCCGCTTCGGGCGTCATCGGGGCCGTCCATCTGGGGCGTCTCTTGGGCGATGATCGGTTGGTGACTTTTGATATGGGAGGGACGAGTGTCGACATCGCCATTTCGCAGGGAAGCATCCCGTATTCGACTGAGAACACGGTTGGAGATTTTCCTGTCATCTTGCCGGCTGTAGATGTGGTGTCGATTGGGGCGGGGGGAGGATCCATCGCCTGGACTGATATGGAAGGCGTGCTCAAGGTAGGGCCGCAAAGTGCGGGGGCAGATCCCGGCCCGGCCTGTTATGGACGCGGGAGTGAGGCCGCAACCGTCACGGATGCCTATCTCGTGCTCGGGATTGTGAGCCCTGACAACTTTCTGGGTGGCCAGATGAAGCTCCATCCCGACACAGCACGGGCAGCGATCGAGCGAGTGGGCAAGCGCCTGGGCTTAAATTCTTATGAGACAGCGGATGCCATACTCCAGGTGGCTACGTCCAATATCTACGCGGCCATGCTTCCCCAAATGGCCCGACGGGGCGTGGATCCGAGAGAT
>VBAO01000123.1 GCA_005883865.1 Candidatus Segetimicrobium genomatis | reverse complement strand
CACACGATCGTCCGCAAACGCTGGTCCGTCATCTTCTCCCCCGTGGGCGCTCGTTTGCTCTCAAGAGCCGCGGGTTATGGACGGCGGCAAACAGATGGCGCACGCGTCTCGGCCGGTCCTCGGAGCACGCGCATGCCATGTGGAAGGTCGACTCCAAACGGTTGTTCGGACGTTACCGCGTCGGCTGTGATGGGGTATTTGATCACCCGTGCAGGATTCCTCCTCGACGGCATCTAGAACATACATTAGGGTAACGATCTGTCGCGTTGCAGATTTCGCTCAATCGGTCGCGGCGTGCTGCAGGTGAAACTCGACGACGAGGAAGGAGATCCACCATGCGGGGCAACAAGCTTCGTGAACTGTTGAAAGCAGGCAGGCCCACACTGGGGACCCACCTGCTGGACGCTTGGCCCTCGATGGTCGAACTCGTTGGGCAAAGCGGCATGTTTGACTACGTCGAGTTCGTCGCGGAATACGGGCCCTTCGATCTTCCCGGGCTCGAGAACATCTGCCGGGCGGCCGAGCTGTGGGACCTCTCCTCCATGATCAAGGTAGACCAGGAGCCCCGGACGTTCCTTGCGCAGCGCGGCATCGGCGCGGGCTTTCAGAGCGTGCTGTTCGCAGATTGCCGGAGTGCGGCCGACGCCCGAGCGTGCATCAGGGCGGCCCGCCCGGAGACGCCGGAAGACGGAGGGGTCTACGGCGCCGAGATGCGGCGGCAGTCCTTCAAGTACCGCGGCCGGCCGGACGAGCAAGTGGAGGGGGATCACGTCCAGGCTATTCGCGACACCGTCGTCGTCCTGATGATCGAGAAGAAGGGGGCGGTCGAGCAACTCGAGGAGATCCTGAGTTTGCCCGGTCTCGACATGATCCAGTGGGGACCGGCCGATTACAGCATCAGCGTGGGGCGTCCCGGACAGTGGGCAAGCCCGGAAATAAAAAAGGTTGAGAAGCGCGTCTTCGAGAGCGCGTTGAAGATGGGCGTCCCCCCCCGCTGCGAGATCAGCTCGCCGGACGAGGCCAAGGCTTACCTGGATATGGGTGTCCGCCACTTTTGCATCGGGTGGGACGTGATGGTGTGGTTCGAGTGGTGCCGGACCAACGGCGAAGCCATGCGACGAGCCCTTGAACGGGTTTGAGCGCCTCTCGATCTATCGCTCATCGGGAAGGGGGTGCGGAGGCAAGCAATCGGGCAGCGCAAGGCATATCTTGAGCAGGGCTTCACACGACTTCTCCGGGGGGATGGCAATGTTTACGAAGTCCCGCTCGACGTGGATGCATGTGGCGATCGAGATCGTGTTACTGTCGGTGGTGGTCATGCTCCTGACCGGAAGGACCCAGATGGCCATCGGCCAGGGCCAGGAGCAATCGCTGCTCAAAGAGATCCATGACAAGGGCGAGCTGCGCGTCGGATTCGCACTGGCCGAGCCAAGTCAATTCAAAGACCCGACGACCGGCGAATGGAAGGGGATCGCCGTCGACATCATGAGCGACTGGGCCAAAGTGCTTGGGGTCAAATTTGTTCCCGTCGACACATCGTGGGACGCGATGATTCCCGGATTGCTGGCCAAGAAATATGACTTTGCGTCCTCACTCAACCGACGCCCGCAGCGGGCGCTTGTCGTAACCTACAGTGATTCCTTCATTGTCGATCGCGCCGTCTTTGCCGTTGATACAAGAAAGTCACAAGCGAAGACATGGGCGGAACTGAACAAGCCTGCGGCAACCATTTGCGCAGTCCTGAGCACCGCTGAAGACTCGGCTCTTTCGACCGTGAGTCCGGCTGCAAAGATCACCAGACTCCCTGACGAGAACGAATGCCGTCTGGCGCTTCAGGGCGGGCGCGCCAACGCGTTCTTCGACGACGTCAATGGCCAAGCCCAGTACGCCGCGAAGAATCTCTGGGTTCGGCTCATCGTTCCGGACCCTCCCATCCTGCTCCAGGGTGCGGGCTTCGCCATCCGCAAGGGGTATGCGTATGATGATATGCAGGCCCTGGACATTCAAGTGCAGCACTGGCTCAACGAAGGCCTCATGACTCAAGCCAATAACCGGTACAACGTGGTCGATTGGAACCCGTTCACGCGACGGTAGGCGGGAACCGTCCATGTCCGAGATGGCGCCTGCGATCGCGTTTGGTGCCGCCGTCCCCTATTTCGAGTGGGATTTAGCGTTTCGCTATAACCGGTTGTTGCTGCAAGGTCTCAGGACCACCCTGGAGATCAGCGTTGTCATCATGGCGCTGGGGCTGGTGCTGGGCATCTTCGTCGCCGCCGGCCGTCTCTCCAAGAACCCCCTCATCAGCAGATCGGTGGCGGCCTACATCGAGCTCTTTCGAGGGACCCCTGCCCTCGTTCAGCTCGTGTGGTTTTACTACTGCCTGCCGATTTTCCTCGGCGTGAGCCTGCCTGGGTACACGGCGATCGTCGTCGCGCTCACCTTGAACGTTTCCGCCTTCTACGGTGAAGCGTACCGCTCGGGCATCCAAGCGCTGCCAAAGGACCAGATCGATTCCGCGGATGTGCTCGGGCTTTCCTACTTTCAACGGCTGCGCTATGTGGTAGCGCCACAGGCCTTTCGCATCGTGATCCCGGTGCTGCTATCGCTGAGCATCAGCCTCTTCAAGGACACATCGCTGGTGTCGACGCTTGGCGTAGGCGACCTCATGTATGAGGGGCGCGTCGTGGCCACCCAGACCTACCGGCCGATCGAGATTCTCACCAGTGTCGCGGCGATCTACTTCTTGATCGCATTCCCGGTCTCCCTACTCACGCGACGGTTGGAACTCCGCATGGCGCGCGCCTATCGATAAGAAACAAGCATGCGCATCTGCGGTGAATGAGGGTTGGCATGGTCGATACGAGGGTGTCTGCGCATCGCCAAAGAACGCCGGAGCCGGCGTCTGGAGCTTTCGTCGGCCCAATGATCGGAGTGCGCAACGTGTGCAAGCGGTTCGGGAGCGTGGAGGTGCTTCGGGACGTCTGTTTTGAGGTTCAGCCTTCGGAAAAGGTGGTGATCATCGGACCCTCGGGGTCGGGGAAGAGCACGCTGCTGCGGTTGCTGATCGCCCTCGAGGAACCGGACAGGGGGGAGATCCTCATCGAGGGGCAGCCGTTCGTCTGCTGCGACGGAGATGGCCGGCCGGTCAAGCGGGGCAAGGGGTTCCGCGAGTTGCGCTCGCAGATGGGCATGGTGTTTCAGCAATTCAGCCTGTTTCCGCACATGACGGTTATCAGAAACCTGCTGTTGGCTCCGACGAAGGTCCAGGGCGTGGACGCGCTGGAGGCGAGGCGCAAAGCGCTGGTCCTGCTGGAAAAGGTTGGCCTCAAGGACAAGGCCGATGCACACCCCGAGAAGCTTTCGGGCGGGCAGAAGCAGCGGGCATCGATCGCCCGCGCGTTGATGATGGAGCCAAAAATCATGCTCTTCGATGAGGTGACGTCCGCCCTCGACCCGGAGCTGATTCACGAAGTATTGGACGTGATGCAGCGGTTGGCCGCCGAAGGGATGACGATGGTCGTCGTCACGCACGAGATGGGCTTTGCCAGCAAGGTGGCGGACCGCGTGATCTTCATGGACCAGGGGAGGATTGTCGAGGAGGGTCCGCCGGCACAAATCTTCCGGAACCCGAAGGAAAAGCGCACGGAAGCGTTCATCAATGCCGTGATGACCCATATCTGACCGCGGAACTGGGCGAGAGGGACACCGTGACGACCCCCAACATCCTGCTCACCCATCCCATTGGGATCCGGGACCTTTGGTATGGGAAGCAGGCGACGGAAGCCCTCCAACGACTTGGAACGGTGCGACTCAACGAGGGGACAGAGACGCTCACCGGCGACAGACTCGTCGAAGCCGCGCGGGGATGCAGTGTGGTCGTGAGCGATCGCGGGACCCCGGGCCCCGCGGAGTTCTTCGCCCAGGTCAAAAGCCTCCTGGCGTTTGTCCGCTGCGCCATGGACATTCGAAACATCGATGTCGAGGCGGCATCGGCAAACGGTGTGCTGGTGACGCGCGCAAGCCCCGGATGGATCGACGCCGTCGTTGAGGTCGTCATTGGGCAAATCATCAACCTGGCGAGGGGCCTTCCAGAGGCCTCGATGACCTACCGCATCGGGCACATCCCGGCGCCGCGCATGGGCATCCAGCTGGCCGGCAAGACGATAGGAATCATCGGATACGGCAATCTCGGCCGCCGTCTGGCCGAGGTCGCCCACGCGCTGCGAATGCGCGTGCTCGTCTATGACCCCCATGTCAAGGTCCAGACGGTTTCCGCGATCCAGGTCGACTTTGCCTCTCTGCTCGGCGCCTCCGATGTCGTGGTGTGCCTTGCCGTGTATACCGACCAAACCGAGAACTTGATGAACGCCGCGGCGTTTCGGCAGATGAAGGCGACGAGCTTCTTCGTGAATGCGTCCAGAGGGGGATTGGTCGACGAGCAGGCGTTGGAACATGCGCTGCAGTCGGGGCAACTCGCCGGGGCCGCGTTGGACGTGGGCCGCGCGGAGGACAATCTCCCAACGCCCCGTCTCGCGCGGATCTCCAACGTGCTTGCCACTCCTCACATCGGGGGGCTCGTGCCGGAGGCTATTGCCCATCAGGCGCTGGAAACGGTAGATCAAGTGGCGGAGATCCTGGGGGGACGCGTCCCGGCCGGGGCCGTGAACAGCGATCATGCGACGAGGCTCGGCGATCTCCCGCGCACCGATCGCTGAGCCCCGGCAGGGCCCGGCGCCTCGCAGGGAGAGATGACACGATCATTGGTGATCGACAGCCATGCCCACATTTTCCCGGACCTGGCCGGCCCCGGTGGGTATGGGAGCATCGCCGATCATCGAGTGTATATCCAACGCATCCTCGTTGGCCATGTCCAGCCCTACCGTCGAGTCGAGTCCCATGAGATCGTCGACGACGAAGGGATGCTGTGGGATCCCGAGCGACCAGGCATCAGCGGCCGCCGCAACGTTGGGTTACAGGTCTCCGCGTATGGACGCTTCACCTGGAGCAAGGACGGCGTCGGCTACTATCTCCAGTACATGCCGCCGTGGCTTCGCACACAGGAGATGCCGGCAGAATCTCTCTGCGCGATGATGGACCACGCCGGTGTCGACGTCGCTGTGCTTCAGAATGACCACGTCTACGGCGATCTCAACCCCTACTTTGCCGAGGCGGTCTCGGCCTTTCCCGATCGATTTGTCGGACTAATCCAGGTTGACGAGACTCAGGCGGACCATGAGGAACAAATTGCCCGACTCCATGAAGGAGTGCGAACCGGGTTGCGCGGTCTCTTTTACAAGCCGAGCGCATTCTTTCGTGTGGATTTCCGGGAGTCATTTGATGCGCCGCGATTTTCCTCCTTTTGGTCCGAGGTTGAACGGTTGAGGTTGCCGACGTACTGGGATCTCGTTCCCATCCCCGGGAATACCAAAGCCGATTACCTCGATCAGCTTGGTCGGTTTGCGCAATGGTCCGA
>VBAO01000521.1:1045-2450 GCA_005883865.1 Candidatus Segetimicrobium genomatis | reverse complement strand
AGGGCTCCAGCAGCGATGCATCCTCGGCCAGTTCAAGCAGCACCGCGTGCAGGCGGCCGGCCCGGCCTGTAACCGCTGCACCCGCGAGATCAAGTTGGGGATGGTCAAGGCCGTCGCCGGGGGCCGCCTCGTCCTGACCGGGGCCAACCGCAGCGACACGTGGGGCCAGCTGGGCCTCAAGGTGTGCAACGGGTATTATGCTCCACTGCTGGAGTTGGGCAAGCCCGAGATTCGCGCGCTCGCCGACGAGATGGGGGTGCGTCCGCCGCGGATCGGCGAGAACCCCGGACGCGAAGGCTGCAAGCTCAAGCACCTCCTGAAACCGCTCGCCGCGCCCGAGTTCCACGGGCGGGCGGTCTCGCGGGCGAACGAAACCGTGCTCACGGTTCTCCGGGAAGCCGGATTCGTCCCTGACCTCGCCAACGTCAAGATCATCGGCCCGCTCGGACGGAACGTCGGCCTGGTGAACGTGCGTCCGGCGCCCGACCCCGCGGTGACGGACCGGCTGGTCGCGGCGCTGCGGGCGATCGAAGAACTGGCCGAGGTGCACGTCGTGGACGCTCCCCTGACCCTGGTGGCCAAGGCGAGCCCGGCCATCCTGAACGATCCCCACGCCCGGCACTGGATCGAACACGGACGGCTCGCGCCGGATTTCGCCGCTCCCATCACCGTCGAGTGGCGGAAGACGTCCAACCGGCGGCTGGGGACGTTCCATATCGTCGACTTCTTCACGGAATAAACCACGACGCAATGAAGTTTCAAACAGGGTGGCGTATCTTTGCGTAACGGAGGCGTCCAAATGGATGTCGCACTCTTGATTCTCCGGCTGACGGTGGGTCTGTTGTTGGTCGGACACGGGGCGCAAAAGCTCTTCGGCTGGTTCGGCGGCTTCGGCCTCAAGAGGACGGTGGAATTGCTGGCCTCCCAGGGGTTCCGGCCGGCCGGATTTTGGGCCGTTGTGGGTTGCGTTGCGGAGGTCGGCGGGGGCGTGCTCTTTGCCCTGGGGCTGTGGAGCCCGCTCGGCGCCCTGGGGATCGCCGCATCGATGCTGACCGCGATCAAGATCCACTGGCCGAAGTTCTGGGTGACCCAGGGCGGATTCGAGTATGCGCTCGTCAACCTGGCGGTGGCCGCTTCGGTAGGGATCGCTGGTCCTGGGGGATTCTCGCTGGACGGCGTGTACGGCACGGCGCTCCCGCAGGGGGCTTTCCCCGCGGGCGCGATCCTCGTCCTCCTCGGCTGGCTGGCCGCGGTGGGGAGTACGAGAATGCCCGCTGCACAGAGGCCTGTTCAAGGAACGATTCCTGACTAGCTGGACGGAGGATCTTCATGGTATCGCGACCGCCCGGCGAAGTGGGTATGCCTCTAGAAGAGATCGACACTCCGAGTCTTGTCATTGACCTCG
>VBAO01000521.1:0-1021 GCA_005883865.1 Candidatus Segetimicrobium genomatis | reverse complement strand
TCTCCGCCCGCACGCCAAGACCCACAAATCGCCCGTGATCGCGCTTCGCCAAATCGCGTTAGGGGCCGTTGGGGTCTGTTGTCAGAAGGTGAGCGAAGCGGAAGCGATGGTCTACGGCGGTGTCCGAGACGTCCTTATCACGAACGAGATTGTCGGTCGCAACAAGCTCGCCCGTCTCGCGGGACTCGCCAAGCAGGCCAGGATCGCCGTGTGCGCCGACCATCTTCGTCATGTGGAGGATCTCGAGGAAACCGCGTCATTCTTCGGCGTCCAGCTACCGGTCCTTGTGGAGGTGAACGTCGGATCAGACCGTTGCGGCGTGGAGCCAGGCGAGCCGGCGCTGACCCTGGCAGAGCGGATTTCTCGGTCACGCGCCTTACGGTTTGCCGGGATACAAGCCTATTATGGCTCGGCGCAGCATCTCCGCGAATTTGGGGAGCGGCACGCCGCGACCGATCGGGCATCTCTCAGCCTCCGCCTGACCCTGGAACTCCTCCGGCGGCACGACATCGCCTGCGACAACGTCACCGGGGGCGGGACCGGGACATACAATTTTGAGGCGGACAGCGGGGTCTTTACGGAGATCCAGCCCGGATCGTATGTCTTTATGGACGCCGACTACGGCAGGAACCTTGGTGCGGACGGACGTCCCATCATGGATTTTGCGCACGCGCTGTTCGTCTACACGACGGTCATGAGCCGGCCAACACAAGAGCGCGCCGTGGTCGATGCCGGTCTGAAGGCCCTCAGCGTCGACTCAGGAATGCCGTTCGTCTTCGGAGCATCAGGAGTCGAATATGTGCGAGCCGCAGATGAACACGGGAAGTTGACACTTCAATCTCCCGACCGTCCTCTGCGCATCGGCGACAAACTCTTGCTTGTCCCCGGCCACTGCGACCCCACGGTGAACTTATACGATTGGTACGTGGGCATCAGAGCTTCGCGCGTGGAGGCCCTCTGGCCGATCACCGCGCGCGGGGCGGTCGCTTGAGCATCCTCAAGGACAGCTCGGCGGCCCGCC
>VBAO01000122.1 GCA_005883865.1 Candidatus Segetimicrobium genomatis | reverse complement strand
CGGGGTCCTTCACGCCCGGCGGGAAGTTGGCGTTTTGAGGGGAGAGGTACCTGGCGAACACCCCGTGCTTCTTCAATAATTGCATCGGCCCCCGGTTGGTCAGCACCACGTCGGAGGCAGGCCTCCCGGAGAGGAATTCCGTCTGCGTCCGGTCCATGACCTTGTTGCTGGCGCCCCGCCAGTAGTCGACGCCCACCCCGTACTTCTGCGTGAAAGCCTTCGAGATCGCTCCCATCGTCTCGGACTCGATCGACCCGTAGACGATGACCTTCCCCTCCTGCCTGGCCGCGTCCTCGAGCGAGGCAGGCGCGGCGTCGACCCCCGCCGCCAGCGCCGCCGCAACGGCCAGGATGCCCAGGAGCGCCATGGGATGAAACACGTCACGCGGCTCACCCGATCTGAACATCGCGGGTCCCCCCTGCCTGCCCCCTCAACGGGGGGCTTGCCCCTCTGAGGCGTCACGGCTGGTCCACTTCGGCGCGTCCTCCGGGGGTCCGCCGTCCGGCCGCATCGCGATGCACCGCTCCGGGTGAAACGCCAGGAACACCCGGTCCCCCCGCCACACCCGGATCGAGGGGTGCGCGCGCACACGCAACGGGACATCGCCGGCGGTCAGGCGGCAGTCCACGCACTCCCCCAGGTAGACGACCTGCTCGACGGTGGCCTCCCACGCGCCGTCCGGCCGCTGCCGCTCGTGGATGGACACGTCCTCGGGCCTGACGGAGACGATGACCTCCCCTCCGGCGGCCGCCCCGCCGCGGATCGCGCAGACGAGCGGGCCGGCGGCGGTCTCGACCTGGTACAGCGCGTCCCCCACGGGGCCCGCGACCCGGCCCGGCACCAGGTTGGTCGAGCCGATGAAATCGGTGACAAACCGGTTGACCGGGCGTTCGTAGATCTCGCGGGGCGTGCCGATTTGCACGATGCGCCCCTCGTGCATGAGCGCCACGAGGTTGGACATCGCCAGCGCCTCGGCCTGATCGTGGGTCACGTAGATCGTGGTGATCCCCAGGTGCCGCTGCAGCGCGCGGAGCTCCAGGCGCATCTGCTCGCGCAGCTTCGCGTCGAGGTTGGACATCGGCTCGTCGAGGAGCAGCACCTTCGGCTCCCGCACCAGCGCGCGGGCCAGCGCCAGGCGCTGCTGCTGTCCGCCGCTGAGCTTGGTGGCCGGCCGGCCCTCCAGCCCGCTCAGGCGGACGGTGGCGAGCGCACGCCGGACGCGGTCCGGGATTTCCCGCCGGGGGACCCGGCCGCGGCCGACCCGGAGGGGGAACGCGACGTTGTCGAACACGCTCATGTGCGGCCAGATCGCATACGATTGGAAGACCATGCCGATGCCGCGCAGGTTGGGCGGGACATGAACGCCCCGGTGCCTGGAGAAGACCAGGACGCCGTCGAGCTCGATCTCCCCGTCGTCGGGCTTCTCCAGGCCCGCGATCGACCGGAGCGTGGTCGTCTTGCCGCAGCCCGAGGGGCCGAGCAGGGTGAAGAACCTGCCCGCCGGCACTTCGAAGCTGACGCCGCTCGCGGCGGGAATCCTAGCACGGCCATCCTGGTAGGTCTTGACTAGGTTCGTGACCCGGACCATGCCCGTCCCGCTCTCGCCGTCGCTACCGGGCCGGCCGCCGCCGCCGGCGCGGGCCGCGGGGGAGGGGGTCCGTTGTTCGGCCGTCCTGGCCGCTTCCGTCGAGGAGCCAGCCCCACTTCTCCCGGGTCTCGCGTTTGTACTCGGGGTCGGGCCCGATCGGGATGGGGAAGCGGTCCCTCCACTCCCACGGCCGGGTCGCATCGATGATGACCCGGGAGTTGAACCCCTTGTGGTCCGGGTGAATGGCGGGGTCGAGCGGGCCGCTCCAGCAGCGCCGGAGGATCTCGTAGTCCTGCGCCGGATCGGCCCGAGTGAGCACTGCCCACATCACGTCGTGGAGGTCGGTGATATCGATGTCTTCGTCGACCACGACCACCATGCGGTTCATGTAGGCGCCCGCGCGGACCTGCGAGGCGAGCAGCCCGGCCTGCCTGGCGTGGCCCGGGTACATCTGCCGGATCGCGACGATGTACAGGAGCCGGCATCCTCCGACCGGGTGACAGTACACGCCGGCGATCCCTGGCACCCCGGCGTCCTTGAGGGCCTTGCGCAGCAGCCCGGACCGGAGGTACTTCCGGAAGTGGTGCGCCTCGTACGGCGGTTTGTTGGGCGGGCATCCCATCAGGATCGGGTCGTCGCGATGGTAGATCGCCTTGACCTCGATCACCGGCTCTTCCCGGCTGCCGCTCGCGTAGTATCCGGTCCACTCGCCGAACGGCCCCTCCATGATCCGGGCGTTGGGATGCACGAACCCCTCGATGACGATCTCCGCGTGGGCCGGCATCGGGAGCCCCGTGTGCCGCCCGCGGACGACCGCCACCGGCCCCCGCTTCACGGCCCCCGCCCATTCGTACTCGTTCACCCCCAGCGGGATCTCCAGGCAGCTCGCGAGGAAGAGGATCGGGTCCATCCCCACGATCGCGAGCACCGGCATCGGCTCGCCGCGGGCGAAGTACTTGTCCCGGTGGAGGCGGCCGTGCTTCCCGGGAGAGATGTACAACCCGCAGTGGGATCGGTCGTGGATCATCACCCGGTAGGTCCCGAAGTTGATCCAGTTCGAATCGGGATCCCGCGTGACATCGGCCACGGCCGTCCCGATGTACCGGCCGCCGTCGAGATGGTGCCACTTGGGGGTCGGGAACTTGAACAGGTCGATCTGGTCGCCTTCCAGGACGTTCTCGAGGATCGGGCCGCCATCGACCTCCTCCACCGGCACGGGGTCGATCTGGCCGAGCCGTTCTTCCCACGCGTCGATGAGCTGGGGCGTGCTGAGCTGAGGGTCCATGCCCAGGGTAAAGGCCAGACGGCGGCGCGCGCCGAGCGGGTTGACCAGCACCCGAAAGCCGCGCGGGTATCCGGGAATGGCGTCGAAGAGCACCGCCGGCGATTCCTCGGTGTGGTGGAGCATCTCCGAGATCCGCCCGATGTCCTCTTCCCAGCTCGCCCCTTTCACGTACCGGACTTCGCCCATGCCGTCCACCGCGCGGAGCCAGTCGCGGAGATCGGTGTACGACGCCGTCTCGCGGCCGCGCCGCGTCGCGATGCTCATCGGACTCCCCTTTCGGCCCACGATCCGGGCTCCTCCCGCGGACAGTTCACTCCTGCCGGGGGGGACCCCTTCCCGCCGGCCCCGCAACGCAAGGAGATGAGGCCGGCCATGGCTAAGCAACGTGTTCCGATGCCGAGGAGGAATGCGCGATGAGCGACGGCGAGAAGCGGGTGGCTCAGGAAGACCGCCTGCCCCAGGAGTGGCAGAAGAGCGCCTACGAGCGGTGGCTCGAGGCCGAGGGGATCCCGGTCCTGAGCGGGTACGACGTGCAGGACCTGGCGCGCGTCGGGGTGGCGCCCTGGCCGCGGATGGCGGCGCGGGGGGCATACATTCGCCTGGCGGGGACGGAGGATACCAACAACGCCTATATTATAGAAGTCCCACCGGGCGGGCAGACGGCGGAGGAGCGGCATCTGTACGAGGAATTCTACTTCGTCGTCGACGGCCGGGGCGCGTGCGAGGTGCGCAACCAGGCCGGCGGCCGTCAGGCGTTCGAGTGGCAGCCGGGGAGCTTGTTCTCGATCCCCCTCAACTGCGCGCACCGCCTGCACAACGGCTCGGGAACCCATCCGGCGCGCCTCCTGGGTGTCACCACCGCGCCGGTGATGCTCAACCTCATCCACAACACGGAGTTTCTCTTCAACTGTCCGTTCGACTTCCTCGACCGCTTCGACGGGCGCGCGGGATACTTCGGGGGTGAGGGGACGCTGTATCCCGGGCGGGTGTGGGACACGAACTTCGTCGCGGACGTCCGCCGGTTCCAGCTCCACGACTGGGCCGAGCGCGGGGCGGGCGGGAAGAACGTCATGTTCGAGTTCGCCAACAACGCGCTCTGCGCCCACGTCTCGGAGTTTCCGGTGGGGACCTACAAGAAGGCCCACCGGCACGGCCCGGGCGCTCACGTGATCATCCTGAGCGGGGAAGGGTACTCCATCATGTGGCCCGAGGGCGCCCCCGCGTTTACCGAGGTCCCGTGGCGGCCGGGCACGATGTTCGTGCCGCCGGGGATGTGGTGGCACCAGCACTTCAACACCGGCCCCACGCCCGCCCGCTACCTGGCCATCCGGTGGGGCGGCGCGAAATGGAAGGTGGCGCGCTACCTGGACATTCAGGGGGTCGATAAGAGCCGGAAGGACGGTGGCAACCAGATCGAGTACGAGGACCAGGACCCCCGGGTCCACCGGATGTTCGTCGAGCGCTCCGCCGCGCGCGGCGTCCCGGTGCGCATGGACGCATTCCGGGTCCGGGTCTAGCGCCACCCCGATGCACGAGGACGACCAGGACCATCTCCACCTGGGGACCGAGACGGACCCCGCCGTCTATCTCGGCGAGCATCTCCGGCTCCGCAGCGCGGGGATCGACATCGGATCCTCGACGTCCCACCTGGTCTTCTCGGACCTGGTCCTGGTCCGCCAGGGGCGGCAGCTGTCGAGCCAGTACCAGGTCACCCAGCGCGAGGTGCGGTTCCGCTCGCAGGTGATCCTGACCCCCTACGCGTCGCCGCGGCAGATCGACGCCGCCCGGGTGGCGCAGTTCATCGACGGCGCCTATCGGGAGGCCGGGGTTCCGCGGGCGGAGATCGACACCGGCGCCGTGATCATCACCGGCGAGGCCGCCCTCCGGGAGAACGCCGCCGCCCTCATCCAGCTGTTTGCGTCCGACGCGGGCAAATTCGTGTGCGCCACCGCGGGGCCGCACCTGGAGAGCCTGCTGGCCGCCCACGGGTCGGGCGCCGCCTCGCTGTCCCGCGACCACGCCCCATCGGCAGTGCTGAATGTGGACGTCGGCGGGGGCACGACCAAATTCGCGGTATGCCGCAGGGGCGCCGTCGAGGAGGCCGCGGCCATCCACGTGGGGGCGCGCCTCCTGGCCTGGGGCCCGGACGGGGCGTTGACGCGGGTGGAAGATGCGGGGCGGGCGTTGGCCCGGGCCGCCGGCGTCGATGCCGCCGCGGGTCGCGTGCTCCCGGCCGCCGCGCTGGACGCGGTCGCCGGCGGAATGGCCGACCTCGTCGTCCGCGTCATCGCCGGTCAACCCCCCCCCGACGGCGGCGCGCTGTGGATCACCGAGCCGCTGCGGAGCGCGGGGCCCTTTTCCCACATCGTGTTCTCGGGCGGGGT
>VBAO01000520.1:1694-2928 GCA_005883865.1 Candidatus Segetimicrobium genomatis | reverse complement strand
GCGTGCCCGGGGTGGGGGAGAAGACCGCGAGCCGCCTCCTTGCCGAGTACCCGAGCGTCGGAGCGCTCCTCGACGCGCTCGACGGGCTGCCCGACGCGAAGCTCCGGAAGCGGTTGGCGGAGCACCGCGAGCAGATCCTCCAGAGCAAGCACCTGGCCACGATCGTGACCGATCTGGACGTTCAGCTCGACCTGGAGTTTCTGCGGCGCCGGCCCCCGGATCTCGACCAGGTCAAGGCGCTGTTCACGAGCCTGGAGTTCAAGACACTGCTGGAACGCCTCGGGGTGACGGCCCCGGCCCCCCAGAGCCGCGGCACGTACCGCACGGTGGGGCCCGAGGCGGTCGCGGGCCTCCTCAATGGGACCGCGCGCCTCGCGATCGCGCTGGCCTCCGATCCGGGGCACCCGCTCACGGCGCGCCTGCGCGGGATCGCCGTCTCCCCCCAGGCCGGCGAGGGGGCCTACGTCGCCGACGGGGCGGGGATTCCCCGGCCCCTCGCGGCGCTGTTGGAACGCCAGGAGGTGCCCAAGCTGAGCCAGGACATCAAGCGCGACCGCCTGCTGCTCGAGTCGGCCGGGCTGCACCCCCGGGGATTCGCGTTTGATGTCTCGCTCGCGTCCTACCTGCTCGATCCCGGCAAGCGGACGCACACGCTCGAGAGCGCGGCGTGGCAATACCTCGGGTGGCGGCTCGGGGGAGACGGCGCGGAGGGGGACGGGCTGGCGCTCGAGCAGAGCGCGCCGGAGTCCGCGGCCGAGCAGGCCGATGCGGTTGGCCGGCTGGCCGAGATCCTCGAGCCACGGCTGGCCGAGCGCGAATTGCTCCCCCTGTACCGCGAGATCGAGTTGCCGTTGATCGACGTGCTGGCCAGGATGGAGACCGTCGGGGTCGCGATCGACGTCGAGGCGCTTCGGACCCTCTCCGTCACCCTCCGGGCCCGGCTCGACGCGCTCACCGGCGAGATCTACCGGCTGGCGGGCACGGAGTTCAACATCGGGTCCCCCAAGCAACTGGCGTTCGTCCTCTTCGAGAAACTCCAGTTGCCGACCGTGAAGCGGACCAAGACCGGGTTCTCGACCGATGCCGAGGTCCTGGAGCAACTGGCGCCCCGGCACGAGGTGGTGGCCCGGATCCTCGAGCACCGGGAACTGAGCAAGCTCCTCAGCACCTACGTCGACGTGCTTCCCGGCATGATCGACCCCCGCACCGGCCGGCTGCACACCACGTTCAACCA
>VBAO01000520.1:0-1414 GCA_005883865.1 Candidatus Segetimicrobium genomatis | reverse complement strand
TTTTGGGCTGGCCGCGCAATTGGGGATCGGGCGGGAGGAGGCGCGGCAGTTCATGGACACCTACTTCGCCCGATATCCCAAGGTGGCCGAGTACATGCAGCGGACCGTGGAGGTGGCGCGGCGCCAGGGGTATGTGACGACCCTGCTCAATCGCCGCCGCTATCTGCCGGACATCCTGAGCCGGAATCGGGTGATCCGGGAGGGGGCCGAGCGCATCGCCATCAACGCGCCGATCCAGGGCGCCGCCGCGGATATCATCAAGATCGCCATGCTCCGGATCCACCGCGACCTGCTGCCGGAGACGCCGGGGCTCGACATGATTTTGCAAATCCACGATGAGCTTCTCTTCGAACTGCCCCGGGCCTTGGTCGGGAAGGTGACGCCCCGGATCCGGGAGATCATGGAGCAGGCCTATCCGCTCGCAGTGCCGCTGGAGGTCAGCGTCGCCTCGGGCCCCAACTGGCAGGACCTCACCGAGATCCCGTGAGGACGCCCCCGTGAGTCTCCCGCCGCTCCGGATCGGCCTGACCGGCGGCATCGGGAGCGGCAAGAGCCTCGTGGCGGGATTCTTTCGGGAGTTGGGGGCGGCGGTCGTGGACGCGGATGCCATCGCCCGGGAGGTGATGGCCCCCGGCGGGCCCGCCTACGATGCCGTGATGCGGGCGTTCGGCTCCGGGGTGATCGGGGCGGACGGCATGCTCGACCGCAAGGCGCTCGCGGCCCGGATCTTTGGGGACACGGCCGCCCGTATGCAGCTCAACGCGCTGACCCATCCCCACATCCGGCGGCGGTTGGCCGGGGAGGCCGAGCGCCTCTCGGCCCAGCCGGGGGTCGAGGTCGTCGTCCTGGACATTCCCCTCCTCCTCGAGACGACCGACGGCCGCTACCTGAGGCTCGATGGGATCGTGGTCGTCGATGCGACCGACGAGGTCCGCCTGGCCCGGCTGAGCGCCCGTGATGGGCTCTCCCCGGCCGACACCCGAATGCGTCTCGAGGCCCAGATGCCGCTCCGGGAGAAGGTCGCGCGGGCCGACTGGGTGATCGACAACAACGGTTCCCCGGAGGCGACCCGCGCGCAGGTCGGGGCGCTCTGGGAGGCCCTGCTGGAGCGGCAGCGAGCGCGCTGAGCCGCTCTCGGGCCCGCCCGCGGCGGCCCGCGGACCAGCGGCTCCCGGGTGCCCTGCAGGCAACATGTGGTCCCACCTGCGCCACGCGTGCTATAATAAACCGTTATGCCCGCATTTAAGATGGTCACCGATCAACCCCCGGCCGGCGATCAGGCGAAGGCGACCGCGCAACTCACCGAAGGGATCCGCCGCGGCGACCACTACCAGACGCTCCTCGGAGTGACGGGCAGCGGCAAAACGTTTTCGGTAGCCAAAGTGGTCGAGCAGATCGGGCGCCCGACGCTGGT
>VBAO01000519.1:589-2302 GCA_005883865.1 Candidatus Segetimicrobium genomatis | reverse complement strand
ACGATGATGAGGGTTTCCGCGCGACCCTGGCCCTGGCCGGGAGTGCTCCACAAGCAACCGACCGCCAGGGTGGCGAGGATCAGGACGGACAGCGCGACGAACCGCGAGCGACGGGAGAGACGCGGATGAGACCGGCACATAACCATCGCCTCCTCTGGCGATCAACGCAGGCTGGGGTCAAGAGCCCCTCCGTGTTCTGCGGGTCGGAGACGCGTTCCTGCCGCATCGGCGGAGGGACCGGAGCATCCATTCCAGAATCCCGGCAGGGTGAGGCGTGCGCGCGCGGCCGGCGGCCTCTCGTTCACCCCGCGGTTCCCGGCGTCGGAGGTGGAACTCTGGGCGGCCGGATATGACACGCTGCAGGATGCGCTGATCGAGCAGCGGGTCGTTCCACGCATCAGGGCACTGGGCTACCTCAGCAAGGTGGACTTCCTCGCGCTGGCCCGGTGGAAGAGCCCGCGGTCACAACCCCGCTGCGCGCGGAACCCCGAGGACTACATCAGAGCGGTGACCCAGGTGGCGCTGTCGACTCCCAACGAACGGTTGCGCATCGAAGCGCTATTGCTCCTCGAGGGGGTAGGCTGGCCCACGGCGTCGGTGCTGTTGCATTTCGGACATGCGGAGCCGTATCCGATCCTGGACGTCCGGGCGCTGTGGTCGCTCGGGGTGCGGGTCGCCCCGAACAAGTACGACTTCGACCTCTGGTGGAGGTATACGCAATGCTGCCGCCGGCTCGCCGCCCGGCTCAGCGTCACGATGCGGACGCTGGACCGGGCCCTCTGGCAGTATTCGAAGGAGCGCCAGGCGCCCTGAACGCCGACCCTTCGCTGCGCACCGCTAGGGGGCGCCGCAGGCCTCAGAACGAGTCGAGCACCTGGCGGCAGGCGCAGTCTGGTACCGTGCGTGTCGCGGGAGGGAACGCACATGGACGTCTGGCAGACGCACCCGTGGGTGCGTGAGGGCGCGGGCAAGATTCGGTTCGGCGTCCAAGTGACCGCCCGGGCGGCCGAGGTCGACTGGCCGACGCGCCGGGCGCTGGCGCAAGCGGTCGACGCGCTCGGCTTCGACTCGCTGTGGGTGCCGGACGCCTACGCGACCGCGACGAGCCGGGTCCGGCTCGGGCCGATGGTGAGCTGCGTCGCGCACCGGAGCCCGCTGATGACCGCCCGCCTGGCTGCGGACGTCGACCGGTTGAGCGGCGGGCGGCTCGTGCTCGGCTTGGGCGCTCCGCGCGCCGGCTGGTTCGAGCCGGAGCTGCGCTTCATGGGCCTCGGCGGCGTTCCCCACCCGGGCGTACGGCTGGCGGCGCTGTTGCAGACGCTTGCCGACGTGCGCCGCTACTGGTCCGGCGAGCCGGTGCGGCTCGCGAAGGGGCGCCTCGCCGGCGAGGCCCTGCGGTGGCCGCCGGTGCAGCGGCCGCGCGTCCCGATCCTGATAGGCGGCACAGGGGATCGGGTGACGGTGAGGCGGGTCGCCGAGCACGCCGACATGTGCAACTTCGAGGAGGTGCGGGCGAAGAGCGCGGAGGAGGTGGGCCAGAAGCTGGGCGTTCTACGCAGGCTCTGCGAAGCGGTCGGACGGCCGTACGACTCGATGATCAAGAGCTACCTGATGAACGGCGTGGTACTGGCGACGACGCGGGAGCGGCTGGACGCGAAGATCGCCGCATTGGGGCCGCTCTTCGCCACCGACGCCCGGCGGAACATGGGCACG
>VBAO01000519.1:0-566 GCA_005883865.1 Candidatus Segetimicrobium genomatis | reverse complement strand
GGTCATGAACCTTACGGGCCACGACGACATAGAGACAGTCGAGTTGCTCGCTAAGCGGGTCGTCCCGGAGGTGCAGGGGCTGGCGGCCTCGGCGCTCTGGCAACGAAGGAGTGAAGCAAGCATGAGCAACCGGCAGGAAAGACAAGCGAAGATCCCACCTACGAGGGAACGCCGGCAGCGACCTCCGGCTGCCGCCGGGAAGGGCTCCACTCGCGCCCGCCGCCGATCTCATGGTAGAGCTCGGTGAGCACGCCGGCCTTGAGCCGGGCGAGTTGCGCCGATCGGCGGTCCCGCGGCCGGGCCATCTCGACCCGCACCTCGGCCCGCAGGCGCGCCGGCCGCCCGCTCAACACCAGGACACGGTCACTCAGGTAGAGCGCTTCGTCGATCTCGTGGGTGACCAGGACCATCGTGGTGCTCTCCTGCTGCCAGATGGCGAGGAGCAGGTCCTGCAGGTGCATGCGGGTAAACGCGTCCACCGATGAGAAGGGCTCGTCGAGCAGCAGCACCTCGGGCCGGGTGGCGAGCGCCCGGGCGATCGCGACGCGCTGGGCCATGCCGCCCGA
>VBAO01000072.1 GCA_005883865.1 Candidatus Segetimicrobium genomatis | reverse complement strand
TGCCTTCGCGCAGCCGAACGAACGTCTTGCCGATCGCGGGAAACTCGCGCCGCACGTCCTCCCGGCGAACGACCCCGTACACGATCGCGGCATCGAGTGCCTGCCCCGCCTCCACGAAGGCGTCGACCGCCCCGCCCGTCAGCAGGGGAATGTCCGCGCCCGCCACGAGCACCCGCCCGGTGCCCTCGAGCGCCCTCAGCCCGGCGTCGACGTTGTTGAGCAGCGTCCCGCGATCAGCGACCGCAACGTCCACGGACGCCGCAAGGCCCGGGGGGAGTGGCAGGGGAGCGACGATCGCGACCCGGCGGACCGAGCGCGCCGCCCGCAGCGCGCGCAGGACGAACTCCACCATCGGGCGGCCGGCGAGCGAGACGAACGCTTTGTTGGGGACGCCGTGGGCGAGAGCGGGATTGGCCTCCCCGCCCGCCAGCACCAACGCATCGGGCATTCTGGGCGCTACCGCTCCTCGGCGAAGGTCCGGGTCACGAACACCTCGACGCCGGACATCTGCTCCACCCCGCGGGCCATCTCCGTCGCCGCGGCTTCGTTCGCCGCCATCGCGAAGACGGCAGGGCCGGTCCCGGAGAGGGCGACCCCGAGCGGACGGTGTCCGACCATCCGCTCGCGGATCGTCCCAACGATCGGGTGGTGGGCGATGACGATCTCCTCGAAGACGTTGCACAGGAGGTGCCCGACCCCGCGCGCATCCTCGCTCTCCAGGGCCCGGACGACCCCCGGGGTGTCCGGGCGCCTGCGCACCGCCCCGTGGTCGAGCGCCTTGTAGGCCCATTCGCTGGTGATCTCGATCGTCGGGCGGGCGATGACCACCCAGGTCGTGGGCAGCGGCCGCAGCATCCGAACCCGCTCCCCCCGCCCCAGCGCCAGGGCGGCGCCGCCGATCAAGAAGAATGGGACATCCGACCCGATCTTGCCGCCGAGCTCCATCAGTTGCCGGTTGTCGACGCGCAACTTCCACATCTGCGCGAGGCCGAGGAGGGTGACCGCTGCGTCGCTCGAGCCTCCGCCGAGCCCGGAGGCGACCGGGATGCGCTTCGTCAGTTCGATCTCGATCCCCCGGGGGATTTGAAACGCCTCCCGCAACAGGTGCGCGGCGCGATGCACGATGTTCTGGGTCTCAGCGGGAACGGCCGGGCTGGCGCACCGGAGCGTGATCCCGTCCCCATTCTCCTTCAGGATGATCGTGTCGTGGAGTTCCACGGTGTGCAGTACGGTCTCGATATCGTGGTAGCCATCGGGGCGATCGCCGAGCACGTCGAGCGTGAGGTTGATCTTGGCGTAGGCGTTGAGGCGCAATTGCTTCAAAGCGGCACTGGGTCCCCCCGGGGAAGTCCCGGGCCTGTCCGGGTGCGGTGCATCGCGCTGTTCTTCGCGATCCGGCCCCGGCCATCCTCCACCACCACGACCGGCCGCGCGCCCGCCCCCAGCCGCCTCCCCCGGCGCCCCCGCCCCGCGCCGGTCTGCTTGACACAGGCGGGGAAATCCTTAATATGAAGGGCACCATGCCATCGGATCCCGGGGAATCCGCCGGCCCTTCCGCGACACCCGAGTCTCCGGCGCAGCCCACGCGCGCGGCGCAGCCTCGCCGACCGTGGACTCGTGCGGCCCGGTGGGGAGTGCGCGGACTCGCCGGCGCCCTGGGGGTGCTGATGCTGGCCGCCATCGGGGGCGTGGCGGTCACCTCGACCCCGATCCGGGCCCTCCTCCCCTGGTCCCCGTTCGCGCAGCGCATGAACATCCTCATCATGGGCCTCGACCGCACCGTGAGCGACCAAAATCCCAATGTCGTCTACCCGGTGTCGCGGACCGACACGCTGATCGCCGCGAGCTTCGACCCTATGGCCCGCCGGGTGTCCCTGCTCAGCATCCCCCGGGACACCCTGGCGAGCGTCCCGGGGCACGGCACCGCCAAGATCAACGCGGCGTACGCGTGGGGCGGCCCGCCGCTTGCGATTCGCACGGTCGAGAACTTCCTCGGGGTGCGCTTCCCCTACTACGTCGCCCTTCCCGAGCGCGGGTTCGTCCACCTGATCGACGCCGTCGGCGGTATCAGCGTCCACGTCGACAAGGACCTGAACTATGACGACAGCTGGGACGGCCTGCACATCCACTTGAAGAAGGGGTACCGCCTGCTGGGGGGAAAGGCCGCGATGGAGTTCGCCCGGTTCCGGCACGATTCGCGGGGAGACTTCGGCCGGATCCAGCGGCAGCAGGAAGTCATGCGGGCGCTCATCGACGAGCTCCGCCGTCCCCGGATCGTGGCGCACTTCGGCCGCGTGGTCCGGGTCTTCGGCGAGGACATCCAGACGAACCTGACCCATGATCAACTGATCGCCCTCGCCTTCTTCGGCGCCCGGCTTCCTTCCGGCGGGCTGGTTCGGGTCACCCTGCCGAGCACCCCCGCGGGGGACGATGTGGTGCCGGACATTCCCCGTGCCCGCGAGGTGGTGGCGCGAATCTTCTACGGCATGGAGGTCGGGGCGCTGACCCGCACGACGGTCGAGTTGGTGGCGGACGCCACCCCGCGGACCCCCGCCGGCGATGCCCTGGCCCGAATCCAGGCACTCGGGATCAGGATCGTCGGGTTTCGGACCGCGGCGAATCCGGGACCCGTCACGGTCATCGTCCATCGGGGAAGTCCTCAAGTGGCCGGGATCGTGGCCGGGCTCGTGGGCGGGACCCCGGTCACCGGCGGCCCCCGCCTGGGCGGCCCGGATCTGACCATCCTCCTCGCCGGCGCCGCCGGGACGGCCCCTCCGGGCGGGCTCCCCAGATAGCCGGACCGCCGGCCCCGCTATTCCCGTCCTCGCGGGTCGGGTGATCTCGGGGCGTCGCGAAGCGGCGCCGCGAGCGCCAGCGCAAGCCGTCCAAACGCGGCCAGGTCCAGCGTCTCCGCCCGCGCCCGCGGGTCGACTCCTGCCTCGCTGAGGGCGCGCGCCACGACATCCCGGGGCTGGTCGAGCCCGTTGGCCAGGGCGTTGTGGAGGGTCTTCCGGCGCTGGCCGAAGCCCGAAGACACGATTTTGAAGAATGTCGGCTCATCGGGGACTTCAACCGCAGGCCGGGCGAGCGGCCGCAGTTCGACGAGCGCCGACTCGACGGCCGGCTGGGGGAAAAAGGCTCCCGGAGGGATGCGTGCGACGATCCGTGGAACCGCCCGGTACTGGACCGCGACGGAGAGGATGCCGTAGGTCCGTCCCCCCGGCCGCGCGGTGATCCGTTCCGCCACTTCGCGCTGGACCGTGACGACGAGCAGCGCGAGCCCGAGCGGCTGCCGCAGGAGTCCCGTCAGAACGGCCGACGCGATGCTGTACGGGAGGTTGGCCACCACCTTCCGCGCCCCCCCGGCCGGGCCGTCGAACAGATCCGCCGCGGAGAGGTCGAGGATGTCCCCAGGAACGATCCGCACATTCGGCATGGGGCCGACGACGGCGTCCAGCGCCCGCAGGAGGCGCCGATCGACCTCGACGGCGGTGACCCACCCCGCCCGCTCGGCAAGCCCGAGGGTGAGGGTGCCGATGCCGGCTCCCACCTCGAGCACGCTGTCGGCACGGGACAGGGAGGCGGCGGCGAGGATTCGCTCCAGCGTCCGGATGCTGACGAGGAAGTGCTGGCCCCACCGCTTGGCGGGTCGAACGGCGAACCGCCGGAGGATCGCCCGCGTCCCGGCGGGGGTGACGAGCTCGGCGACGGTGGCCGGTTCCGCGTGGACCCCCAGGGATCGCCCCGGCGTTCGGTGCGCCTCAGGGCCTGCCGAGGATGTACACCGTGACGGGACGCCGGCCGAACTGGATCGCCTCTTCATAGGTATTGAAGCAGAGGTCGATCCGGTATCCTCGGATCGCCCCTCCCGTATCCCCGGCCACCGCGTCGCCGTACCCATCGACGTGCAGCCGCGTTCCCAGCCTGATGACGGCTGGGTCCACGGCGACCACGCCGCGGCGGGCGACCATGCCGATCGCGGTCCTCGTGCCGACCGGCCCCCCGAAGTTGTTCGGGCCGGGATAGTAGGCGGTGGCCTCGAGAGACATGATCTCCTTCCCGGCGAAGGGACCCGCGGTGGCGATCACGGGCCTCGTCCCGACGGCGATGATCCGTGGGGTCGGGAGGCTGAGGATCGCCTCCTCCGCCGTCTGCATTGCGACGATGCGGCCGTCCGCGTACTCCACGTGGACGGTGCGCTCCCGGACGCCTGGCTGGCCGGACGCTCGCACGACCTGCTGCCCCTTGAACATATCGCGATCGAACACCGCCTTGGTGGCAAATGGAATCGGGCCTCGCTCGACCCATTCCCGCGACTCCCGCCGTTCGACCGTGATGCGCATCCCGGGGGTGAGCATCGTGGACGGGTCAGGAGAAATCCGGTCCATCGGCCCCACGGCGACCTCCAACAGGATGAGGACTTCGCCGACCGTGGCGGCCGGGAGACGGACCTCTCGCTGATCCCCGGCGATGGAGATGGTCACCGGGATGGCCCTGGTGACCGTGATCCGGATCCCGGACCAGATCGGGGTGCTGGGGGGCGGGATCACCCGGTCGCCCGTCCCCACGACGATCTGCGCCTCGCCCAGGACTTCCTGTACCGTCCGCTTGTGCGAAGTGAACGACTGGGTCCGGCCGTCGGCAGACACGGAGACCGCCTGGCCCAGATGAGGGATCGACATGAACGGGGCAAGCAGACCCGTGACCAGGAGCCCGAGCGTGACGTAAGTCGGACGGATCGATCCTGAGCGACGAGCGTCTTTGAGAACCGGAATATCCCTGACTGAAGCGCGCAAGACAGATGCCATGCCGCTCCCCCCCTTATGCGTCCACCAACGAGCGATTCTGCCTGCGGCAGGACCCTCGCCTGGCAGGCAGCATGGAGTAATGAGGAATAATGAGGCCGGACAAACCCTTGAGGCCGACGCTGGGAGCAGCGGCCAGGAGAAACTTATGTGATATAGACTCTATTCTACTCACCCCAGTATACAGATAGATAAAATTCAATGCAAATGGGTTCGGTGAATCGGGGGGGCCCCCTGCGATCAAACGAATGGTTTTCGTCCTCCGTCCGCTGGAGGAGCTACCCTGGAGAGTTTGCGGAAGATTGCCCCGGCCCGACCTCGACGAGCTCGATGAGGACGCCGTGGAACCCGCTGGGATGGAGGAACGCGACCCTCGTGCCGTGGGCCCCCCGTCGCGGCGCGGCATCGATCAGGCGGACCCCGGCCGCGCGCGCCCGCGCCAGTGCTCGATCGATGTCCGGTACCTCGAACGCCAGATGGTGAATCCCCTCTCCCCGTTCGGTCAGGAAGCGGCCCAGAGGGCCGGTGGGCTCCAAGGGCTCGAGCAGCTCGATCTGGGCGCCCGCCAATTGAATGAATGCCATCCGCACGTTCTCCTGGGGAAATGGCCCCCGCGCGCCCTCGTGAAGCCCGAGCCGTCTATAGAACGGCGCGGCGGCGTCGATCCGTCGGACGATGACGCCGAGGTGCGCCAGCCGAGCCCCGGGATCCAGGGAACCGCTCACCCCGCCTACACCACCGCCGGCGGCCGATAGGCCCCAAACCTGCGCCGCAGCGTGTCGCAGATCTCGCCGATCGTCGCGTACGCCCGGACGCATTCGAGGATCCGAGGGAGGAGGTTCTCCTCTCCCCCGGCCGCCTCGTCGAGCGCGCCCAGCGCCGCGCGCACCCGGGCGCCGGATCGCTCCGCTCGGACCCGCGCGAGCCTGGCCGTCTGCCGGATCACCACATCGGGATCCACTCTCAGAATGGCCGGGGGGTGTTCGGCCGCCTGCTGGAAGCGGTTTTGGCCGACGATCACCCGTCGACCGGCCTCCACCTCTTGCTGCTCGCGATAGGCCGCTTCCGCGATCTCGCGCTGCACGTATCCCGCCTCAATCGCGCAGAGCATGCCGCCCAGCTCGTCGACCCGATCGAGGTAGGCCTGCGCCCCCCGCTCGATCGCGCCGGTGAGCGACTCGACATAGTAGGAGCCGGCGAGCGGATCCACCGTGGCGGCGACCCCGCTCTCGTGCGCGATGATCTGCTGCGTCCGAAGCGCCGTGAGCGCCGCCGCGTCGCTTGGCAGCGCCAGGGCCTCGTCCATCGCGTTCGTGTGGAGCGACTGGGTCCCCCCCAGCACGGCGGCCAGGGCCTGCAGCGTGACCCGCACCAGGTTGTTGGTAGGCTGCTGGGCGGTCAGCGCGACGCCGGCGGTCTGGGTGTGGAAGCGCAACATCTGTGAGCGCGGATCCCGGGCGCCGAACCGCTCCCGCATGATCCGAGCATACAGGCGGCGCGCGGCCCGGTACTTGGCCACCTCCTCGAAGAAATCCATCTGGGCATCGAAGAAGAACGCGAGTTGCGGGGCAAACTGGTCGATCCCGAGCCCCCGCCGCCGGAGCGCCTCGATGTACGTCACCGCGTTCCCCAGCGTGAACGCGACCTCCTGGACCGCGGTCGCCCCGGCCTCCCGGATGTGATACCCGCTGATGCTGACCGGGTTCCACCGGGGGAGGTGCTCCGCGCAGTACGCGCAGGCGTCGGTGACGAGCCG
>VBAO01000071.1 GCA_005883865.1 Candidatus Segetimicrobium genomatis | reverse complement strand
AAGGCGCACCTCGGCGGCGCGCCCGACGACGACCTGCGCCGGCGGTCGACCACCGGCTTCGAGATCGTTGGGGTGGATCTGCGGGTCGTCGACGCCGAGGGCCGGGAGGTGCCGGCGGACGAGGCCACCGTGGGTGAGGTCATTGCGAGGAGCAACGTCGTGATGGATGGCTACTACCGGGATCCGGAGGCCACGGCCGCGGTCATCCGCGACGGCTGGTTCCACACCGGGGACATGGCCGTCGTCGACGCGGAGGGCTACGTCACGATCGTGGATCGCAAGAAGGACATCATCATCAGCGGCGGCGAGAACATCTCCTCGGTGGAAATCGAGAAGGTCCTCGCCGCCCACCCCGCCGTGTACGAGTGCACGGTGCTCGCGGTCCCGGACGAGCGGTGGGGGGAGACCCCGAAGGCGCTCGTCGTCCTCAAGCCGGGGCAGTCGGGGACCGCCGAGGAGATCCTCGCCTACTGCCGGCGTCATCTGGCGGGCTTCAAGGTGCCGAGTTCGGTAGAATTCCGGGAGAGCCTCCCCAAGACGGGCTCCGGCAAGATCATGAAGCACGTCCTGCGCGAGTCCTACTGGCAAGGGTACGAGAAGCGTGTCCACTGAGCGCGCCGCGTCCCGGCTCACCCACCTCGACCGCCACGGGCGCGCCCGCATGGTGGACGTGGGCGGAAAACGCGAGACGCGCCGCGAGGCCGTGGCCCGGGGCGAGGTGGCGATGGCGCCCGGGACGCTCCGGCTGATCACCACGAGATCGGCGCGCAAGGGCGATGTGCTGGGTGTGGCCCAGGTCGCGGGGATCGCCGCCGCCAAGCGGACGTGGGAGCTGATCCCGCTCTGCCATCCGATTCCCCTGACCGGGATCTCGGTGCAGCTCACTCTCGACTCCCGGACCTCCCGGGTGCGAATCGAGGCGCGCGTGCGCACGGTGGGCCGGACCGGGGCGGAAATGGAGGCCCTCGTCGCCGTCGCCGCGGCGGGCCTCACGGTCTACGACATGCTGAAGGCGGCGGAACGCGGCATCCGGATCGAGAACATCCGGCTCGTGCGTAAGTCCGGCGGGAAAACCGGCGTGTACGTCCGCCGCGAAGCTTCCCCGCGGCGCCGCCCCGCGGCGGGCCGCCGCCGATGAGCGCAGAGCAGCGGCTGAGGGGCGTTCGCTGCGGCATCCTGACGGCGAGCGAGCGCGTGAGCCGCGGCCAGGGGAAGAACGAGAGCGGACAGTACCTCGCCCAGACGGTCGGCGCGGAAGGAGGCGAGGTCATCGCCCACGTCGTGGTCCCCGACGACGTGGAGATGATCGCCAAGACGCTCGCGGATATGGCCGACACGCTGAAGGTGGATCTGGTGCTGACCACCGGCGGCAGCGGGGTGGCGCCCCGGGACGTGACCCCCGAGGCCACCCTGCGGGTGATCGAGCGGCAGGTCCCCGGCATCCCCGAAGCGGCCCGGGTGGCGACCGCCGCGTCGGCGCCGCTGGCGATGGTCTCGCGCGCGATCGCCGGGATTCGCGGCCGCACGCTCATCGTCAATCTCCCCGGCAGCCCCCGCGGGGTCCGCGAATGGATGGCGGTCATCCTTCCGGTGCTCCGGCACACGGTAGAGCTGCTTCGCGAGACGCCGCTGGAGTGGGGCCGAGAACACAAGCCATAAGCCGATGCCGCTGCTCCTCGCCACGGACCTGACCAAGTCGTACGCGGCCCTCCCGGTGCTCACCGGCGCGGCCCTCGCCCTCGAGCCGGGCGAGAAGGTGGCGCTCGTGGGCAGAAACGGCGTGGGGAAGACGACGCTCCTCCGCATCCTGGCCGGGCTCGAGGCGCCCGACGGCGGGACGCGGACCCTGTCGGGCGGGGCGACCGCCGGATATCTGCCGCAAGATCCCACCGTGGACGAGTCGCGGACGCTGTGGGACGAAGCGGCGGCGCCGTTCGCCCCTCTCGCGGCGACCGAGCGGCGCCTGGCGGACCTCGAGGCGCGGCTCGCCACGCCGGAGACGCACGGCGACGAGGCGCGGCTCTCGGACGCGCTCGAGGAATACGGCCGGCTCCGCGAGCGGTTCGAGACCGGCGGAGGGTTCACGTACGAGGCCGAGGTCCGGCGGACCCTCGCCGGCCTGGAGTTCCGGGACGCGCAGTTCCGGCAGCCCCTCGCCTCGATGAGCGGGGGACAGCGGTCGCGGGCGGCGCTGGCGCGGCTGCTGCTCTCGGCGCCCGATCTGCTGCTGCTCGACGAGCCGACCAACCACCTGGACCTCGACGGTCAGGAGTGGCTGGAGGCGTTCCTTGGAGAGTACCGAGGCGCGGTGCTCCTGGTGAGCCACGACCGCCGTCTCCTCGACACCGTGACGACCCGCACACTGGACCTGGAGGAGGGGCGGCTCGAAGATTATCCGGGCAACTACTCCTTCTATGTCACCGAACGCGCGGCGCGGCGGGCCCGCCAGCAAGAGGCGTTCGAGCGACAGCAGGAAGAGATCGAGGGCCTCAAGGCGTACATTCGCCGGTACCACGCCGGCCAGAAGAGCCGCCAGGCGAAGTCGCGGGAGAAGCGGCTCGCCAAGATCCAGCCCGTGGCCGCGCCGCGATCCCATCGGACCGCCTCGATCCGGCTGGAGACCCCGCGCCGCAACCCCCAGGTCGTTCTCAGGCTGCGGGAGGTGACCAGGCGATTTGGAGCCGTCGAGGTGCTGCGGGGGGTGACCCTGGAGGTGCGCCGCGGCGAGAAGGTCGGGGTGATCGGGCCGAACGGCGCGGGAAAGACCACGCTGCTGAGACTCATCGCGCGGGCCGATTCCCCCACGTCCGGCACGGTGGAGCCCGCCCCCGGGATTCGCGTCGGGTACTTCTCGCAGATGTCCGATGAGACGCTCGACCTGGACCGGACGGTGATCGACGAGGTCCTGGGCGCCCGACACCTCACCCCCGAGCAGGTGCGCGGGGTGCTGGGGCGGTTCCTCTTTTCGGGGGACGAGGTCCACAAGAAGATCGCCCAGTTGAGCGGCGGGGAGCGGCGCCGCGTGGCGCTCGCCAAACTCGTGCTCGACCGGCCGGATATTCTCCTCCTCGACGAGCCGACCACGCACCTCGATCTCACCACGCTGGAGGTCCTGGAGGCGGCGCTCCGAGGGTTTCCCGGGACTATGCTCTTCGTGTCGCACGACCGCACCTTCCTCGACCGGCTCGCGGAACGGCTGCTGATCGTCGGCGACGGGATGGTCCAGTCCGTCGCGGGTTCCTACCACGCATACCGCGAAGCGCGGGCCGGAATGACGCCCGCGGTTGCCTTGCAGCACCCGGTCGACGCCGGTCGTGGGGAGGCCCGTCGAGGAGGCGGAGGTGTCAAAGAGGCGGCCCGGACGGCGCCTGCGCGGGACGAACCCCCGCCGCGCCCATCCGCGGCCAGGGCCTCACGCCGCCAGTCGCAGCCCGCCTCGGCGGATGCCCGTCACAAGGGACCAACCGTCGAGGACCTGACGGCGAGGATCACGACCCTGGAGCGAGAATTGAACGACCTCAGCCGCGTCATGGGCGATCCGGAATTGTACCGCGATGCCGCCCGCGCCCGGCAGACCGTCAAGCGGTACGAAGAACTGGCAGCCGCACTCGAGTCGCTCCGAGCCAGACTCTCGGACGGCCAGGAGGGGTCGGATGCGTGAGGGCAGCGGCTGCTTCGCCTGCGGGCAGGACAATCCCATCGGGCTCCGGCTTCGGTTCACCACGGAAGGGGATGCCGTCCGCGCCGAATTTACTCCTGGGCCGCAGTACCAGGGGTACGACGGCGTTCTCCACGGCGGGATCGTGGCCGCGGCGCTGGATGACGCCATGGCCAACCTGTTTCATCTGCGCGGGCGCGAGACCCTGACGGCGCGGTTGGAGATCCGCTTCCGCCGGGAGGCGCCGGTCGGCCAGCGGCTCGTCGTGACGGCGCGGCTCACCGGCGAGCGGAGGAAGCTCTTCACCGCGGAGGCGGCGCTCACCCTGCCCGACGGCACCCCGCTCGCCGAGGCCAAGGGGACGTTCATCCGAGGGGTGTAGACGTGGCGCGCGGGACGACCGAGGAGCAGGAGGTCAAGCCGGTGGCGGTCAACCGCCGCGCCAGGCACGAGTTCTGGATCGAGGAGACCTACGAAGCCGGGCTCGTCCTCACCGGGACCGAGGTCAAATCCCTTCGCGAGGGGCGCGTCAGCCTCGTGGACGCTTTTGCTCGGGTCGACGGTGGGGAGGTGTGGCTCCACCACCTGCATATCAACCCGTATGCGCAGGGGAACATCCACAATCACGATCCGCTGCGGACCCGTAAACTGCTGCTGCACCGGCGGGAGGTCATGCGCCTCCGGGCCAAGACGGACCAGAAGGGCTACACGCTCGTTCCCCTTCGGTTGTACTTCCGCCGGGGCGTGGCCAAGGTCGAGCTGGCCGTGGCAAAGGGCCGGCATCTCTACGACAAGCGCGAGCGGATTGCCGAGCGGGACGCCGAGCGGCGCATCGCCCGAAACATCGGCGCGCGCACGCCGCGGCGCCAGCCCTGATTCCAGAGCCGGGCTGCTCCTTGGGCGCGGGTAACAAACGGCAGAGTGCGGAGGTGAGTGATGGCAGATGCCGGCAAAGCCAGGGATCCCGAAACGAGGGCTTCCCGGCCGCACATGAAGGGCTACGGCGTTCCGCAAGTGCTGGAAGGCATATTACCTTGGGAGTGGGCGCGCGAGCGCCTCAGCAAATCCCATAATTACTGGCTCATGACCGTGCGGCCCGATTGTGCGCCGCACGCAATGCCGGTTTGGGGCATCTGGCTGGACGAGGCTTGGTACTGCGCCACGGAGGCCAGGAGCCGCAAGGCCCGGAATCTCGCGAAAAACCCAACCTGCGTGGTGTGCACTGAAAACGCAGACGAGGCAGTAATTTTGGAAGGCGTTGCGCGCTTGTTGGCCGCGTCGGAGATTCCGCGCCAGGCGTACGCTGATTACCAGACGAAGTACGGTTGGGAACTTGGTTCGACGGAAGGGTCAGTATTGTTCGAGGTGCGCCCGCGGCTGGTCTTCGCCATGCCCGAGGAGGAATTTCCCAAGGGCGTGACCCGTTGGAACTTCGCTTGAATGAGATGCCGTCATACCGAGGCAACGTCTAATCTGCTGCAGCACTGGGTCTTGTGCGAGATCCGTGTCGTATGTAAGCATTCTTGCAATCAGATACTCTTCACTGCACTACACTAGTAAATTCCCGGAACAAGCCGAGGCGTATGCTCGGCGTACCGATCGTAGTCGACGCCAAACAGGGCGCGGAGGTGGGCCTCCTCCAGGCGGATCCGGCGCAGGAGCATGATCAGCCAGGCGCCCGCCAGCCCCCACGCCACCAGGCTGGCCAGGCTCAGGGCGAGGGCGGCGCGAACGGCGAGGACCCCCGCGTAGCGTGGATGCCGGACGTACCGGAAGGGGCCGTGGGTCATCAACGTTGGGGGCGATCCGCCGGTGAAGTAGGCGGCCA
>VBAO01000070.1 GCA_005883865.1 Candidatus Segetimicrobium genomatis | reverse complement strand
GCGATGCGCGCCCTGGTCCGGCTGGTGGACGACGAGGTCCTCGTCTCGAACCTGGGGAAGAACACCTACGACCTCTACATCGCCGGCGACCGCCCCCGGAACTTCTACACGTGGGGGGCGATGGGGACCGTGTCCTCCGTGGGGCTCGGGTTGGCCCTGGCCAGGCCCGATCTCCGCGTGGTGGTGCTGGACGGGGATGGGTCGCTCCTGATGAACCTCGGGTCCCTCGCCACGATTGCGTCCCAGGCCCCCAAGAACCTCGTCCACATCGTGCTCGACACCCGAACGTACGAGACGACGGGCGGCCAGCCGACGCCGACCGCCGGGGTCACGAACCTCGCGGCGATCGGCCGGGGGGCGGGGCTCACAAACGTCGAGGAGGCGGCGACGCTCCAGCAGTTCGAGTCGGCGGCCAGGCGGAGCCTCAGCGAGCCCGGCCCGTGGCTGCTCGTGGCCGCGGTCGAGGGAACCACCACCACGGCCAAAGTCCCCCGCCGCCCGATCGCCAACAAGTACCGCTTCATGGAAGCGATCGGCTCGGGCTCGCTCTAGCGAAGACTCGACAGAGATGTCCAACGTATCGCGCGCCGTCAACATCGCGGATCTGCGGCTCATGGCCAGGCGCCGGCTGCCGAAGGCGATCTTCGACTACGTGGACGGCGGGGCGGAAGACGAGCTCTCCCTCCGGGCGAACCGGCGGGCGTTCGAAGACGTCACGTTCCGGCCGCGTCATGCCGTCGCCGTTCCCGAGCCGGACCTGCGCGTCCGGGTGCTCGGTCACGATCTCGCGCTGCCCGTGCTCCTCGGCCCCGTCGGGTACAACCGCATGATGCATCCGAAAGGCGAATGCGCCGCGGCGCGCGCCGCCGGCGCGGCCGGCACGATCTACATCCTCTCCACCGTGTCCGGCCATCGCTTGGAGGACGTGAAGGCGGCGTCCACCGGACCCGTCTGGTACCAGCTGTATTTGACGGGCGGCCGCGACGCCGCGAAGGCGGGGATCGAGCGGGCCCGGGCCGCGGGGTTCTCCGCCCTGGTCATCACCGTCGACACCTATGTCGCCGGCATGCGCGAGCGGGACGTGCACAACGGGACGCCGGAGCTGTTGAGTCCCAACGTGCTGTCCAAGCTGCCGTATCTGCCTCAGTTTCTCGCGCACCCGGCATGGCTCGTGAGCTTCCTGCTCGACGGCGGCGTCCACAGGCTCCCCAACATCGTCGTCCCCGGCGAGGGCCCCCTGCCCCTCGTCGACGTCAGCACGGCCCTCAGCCGCGTCTCGTTTACGTGGGAAGATCTATCGTGGATTCGTCCTCTCTGGCCCGGCCCAATCATTATCAAGGGCGTGCTCACCGGGGATGACGCCCGGCGGGCGGTCGACGGCGGCGCGGCGGCCGTGGTCGTCTCGAATCACGGCGGACGGCAGCTCGATTCCTCTCCGGCCACGCTGCGCGTGCTGCCGGAGGTCGTCGCCGCGGTGAACGGCCGGGCGGAAGTGCTGATCGACGGCGGCATCCGCCGGGGCGCCGACGTCGTCAAGGCGATCTGCCTCGGCGCCCGTGCCGTGCTCGTGGGCCGCGCCTATGCGTACGGGCTCGGCGCGGCCGGCGAGGCGGGAGTCGCGCGGGCGCTCGAAATCCTCCGGACCGACCTGGTGCGTACCCTCAAGCTGCTCGGCTGCGGCTCGGTGGCCGCCCTGGACCGCTCGTACGTGGACGTGCCGGCTCGGTACGCGGGATGATCCGGCCGCGCACAGGGTTCACTGGCTGGGCGTCAATATGGCCTCGAATCCGTCCGCGCGAAGGTGCTCGGCGAGCTGCTCGGCCTCCCGCCGGTCGAGCGGGTCGCCGATCCATACCCGGTAGAGCTTCCCCTGGACGATGCTCGCGGCGTAGTGCTTGGCGCGGAGCTGCTTGACGAGATCCTCGGCGTTCTCGAGTCGGCTGAACGCGCCGGCCTGCACATGGAACAGCGCCGCCCTGGCCGGAGGACGCTGCGCCGGCGGTGCAGGGCGCGTCGGTGCAGGTGGCGCTGGGGCAGGGGGCGCCGGCGCGGGTGGGACGGGTGCGGGCGCCGGCGCGGCCGGCGCGACGGATGGCGCAGCCGGCTCGGGTGCAGGAGGTGATGGAGCGGCCGGTTGCGCCGTGGGCGGGGCCGGCGGGGGAGTGGGTGTGGCCGGTTCGGGGGCCGGGGTCGATGGAGCGGGCGGTTGCGCGGCGGGCGGAGTCGGCGCGGTCGCCGGGGGTGACGAAGCAGGCGGTGGCTGGGGGGTCGGAGAGGGTTCGGCCGGCTCAGTCGCGCCCGGGACGTCGGTACGCGGCGTGGTCCCCGGCGGGTGCGTGACCAGGTAGCCTGCGGCGGCGGCGACCACGACCACCGCCAGCACCCTCGGCAGGATCGACAGCCATCCCGGCCTCACCGCATCGGTCGCCCCTTCCCGGGTTCGACGTTTTCCCCCCGTTCTTTGGAGGTCAATTCCGTGTCCCGGATGATTTACCTGCTCTACACCACCCCTGCCAACGATAACTCCTCCACCCGATGGCAGCGCGCGAGGCGTCCCGGAGAGATCTCCCGGAGCTCCGGGGACTCGGTCCGGCAGCGGTCCACGGCGAACGGACACCGCGGGTGAAAGTAGCAGCCGGACGGGGGGTTGGCCGGGCTGGGAACGTCCCCTTGGAGTTCCACGTCCTCGGTCCGGTGGCGGGGATCGGGCAAGGGGACGGCGGCCATGAGCGCCGCCGTATACGGATGCTTCGGCGCGCGGAACAGGTCCTCGGCCGGAGCGTATTCCACGATTTTGCCGACGTACATCACGATGATCCGGTCGCAGACATGCCTGACCACGCTGAGGTTGTGCCCGATGAACAGGTAGGTGAGGCTGAGCTTCCGCTGCAGATCCAGCAGGAGGTTCAGGATCTGCGCCTGCACGGAGACGTCCAGCGCGGAGACGGGCTCGTCGGCGACCACGAGACGCGGGTGCAGGGCCAGTGCGCGGGCGATCCCGATGCGCTGCCGCTGTCCGCCGCTGAACGCGTGGGGAAAGCGCTGCATGAACTCCGGCCTGAGTCCCACGAGCTGCAGCAGGTCCGCGACACGCTCCGTCCGCACCCGCCGGTCCACCAGCCCGTTGACGAGCAGCGGCTCGCCCACGATGTCCGCGATCGTCATGCGGGGGTTGAGCGAGGCGTACGGGTCCTGAAAGATCATCTGGATCTGGGGGCGGACCGGACGCAGGTCCTGACGGGACAGCCGCGCCAGGTCGACCACCCGTCCGGCGGCCGTGCGGAACAGGATCTCGCCGCCGGTGGGCGCGTAGGCCCTGAGGATGCACCGGGCCGCCGTGGTCTTGCCGCAGCCGCTCTCCCCGACGAGACCGAGGGTCTCCCCTTCCCGGATCTCGAAACTGACGTCGTCCACGGCGCGAACGCGGCCGACGACGCGCCGCGTCAGGCCCTTCTGGATCGGGAAATGCATCCGCAGATGTCTGACATCGAGCAGCGTCGCGGGAGCGGCGTCGGTCACGGCGGCCCTTCCCCCTGCGCATCCCCCCCCGGCCCCCTCGCCGGCCCGCCCCCGCCGGGGGGCTCGTAGAGGAAGCAGCTCACCTGATGCCCGCCCGCGATCTCCCGGAGGGCGGGGGTATCCCGGTCGCACCGCCCGGGCATGGCGTGCGGGCAGCGCGGGTGAAACGGACAGCCGCGCGGCCGGTTGAACGGGTGCGGGATCGAGCCGGTGATCGTCGGCAGGCTGGTGCGCGGCGCCGACCGGATGCTCGGAATGGACCGCAGCAGCGCCTGCGTGTAGGGGTGCTGGGGCGCGTGGAAGATGCGGTCGACGGGCCCCTGCTCCATCACCCGGCCGAGGTACATGACCATCACGTGGTCCGCCATCTGGGCGATCACGCCGAGATCGTGCGTGATGAAGATGATCGCGGTCCCGCGCGATGCTTGGAGTTTGCGCAGCAGACGCAACACCTGGGCCTGGGTGGTGACGTCCACGGCGGTGGTCGGTTCATCCGCGATCAGGAGACGCGGGTTGCAGGACAACGCCATGGCGATCAGGGCCCGCTGGCGCAGGCCCCCGCTCAGCTGCCAGGCATACTGGTCCAGGTGCTGCTCGGGCGCCGGGATGCCCACGTCGCCGCACAATTGGACGGCGAGGCGTCTGGCGTCGCGCTCGCCCACATCGCGGTGCAGCGCGATCGCCTCGAGGATCTGGTTGCCGACCGAGTGCACGGGGCTGAACGCCGCCATCGGCTCCTGCGGGATCAGCGAGATCTCCCCGCCGCGGATGCTCCGCATCGCCCGCCCGCCGGGATCCAGCGCGGCGAGGTCCGAGACCACACCGTCGCCCGCGCCGGTGGGCCGGCGCAGCAGGATCTCGCCGGAGACGATGCGCCCGGGCGGCTCGACGATGCGGAGAATCGCCCGCATCGCCACCGATTTGCCGCAGCCGCTCTCTCCCACGACGCCGAACACCTGACCCGAGAGGACGTCGAAGGTGATCCCGTCGACGGCCTTGACCACGCCCTCGTCCATGAAGAAGTGGACCCGGAGGTC
>VBAO01000516.1:1445-2905 GCA_005883865.1 Candidatus Segetimicrobium genomatis | reverse complement strand
AGCACTCGCCGGGTTCGCGATCGGGTGCACGCTCGGCATCGGCGTTGCGGTGGTGAGCGTCCGGTGGCGGTCGGTAGCGGAGGCCCTGCTCCCGTACGCGATCGCGGCCAACTCCGTGCCCATCATCGCCTTCGCCCCGCTGGCGATCGTCTGGTTCGGGGTCGAGCAGGGGAGCAAGATCGCCATCGTCGCGATGATGACGTTCTTCCCGACGATGGTCGGCACGGTCCGCGGGCTGCTGTCGCCGGACCGCGACGCCCTCGACCTCATGCGGTCCTATGGAGCGACCGAGCGCCAGGTGTTCGTCAAGCTCCGCGTCCCCTCCGCGCTGCCGTTCGTCCTGACCGCGTTCAAGGTCTCCGCGTCGCTCAGCATGATCGGCGCCGTGGTCGGGGAGTTCTTCGGCGGGTTCGCGCGGTCGCTCGGCGTGTACATCGTCTCCCAAACCGCGCTGTTCCACACCCGGGAGGCGTGGGCGGCGGTCGTCGTCGCGTGCGCGTACGGGATCGGGTTCTACCTCGTGATCGCGGGGATCGAGCGGCTGCTGATCCCATGGCACGTGACGCTGCGGCGCTAGCCGCCAAAGGGATCGCGCGCGGGCGCCGCGTATCAGTGAGGGAGCAGCGGGAGGGGGGAGTGGGATGCGGACGCGCAGGGGCTGGATGGCGGTGGGGCTGGCGCCGGTGCTGGCCCTGCTCAGCATCGGCGGGGGCGGGACCGCCGCCGCGACGAAAGACAAGGCGATCCTCCAGCTCAAGTGGGTGGCGCAGGCGCAGTTCGCCGGATACTACGCGGCAAAGGAGAAAGGGTATTACGATGCCGCCGGCCTGGACCTGACGGTCCGGCCGGGCGGGCCGGATATCATCCCCGAGCAGGTCGTGGCCGGGGGTGGGGCGCAGTTCGGGATCGATTGGCTGCCGAGCCTGCTCTCTGCGCGCGAGGAGGGCACCCCACTCGTCAACATCGCCCAGGTCTTCCAGTACAGCGGGATGCGGGAGATCGCGTTCAAGTCGACCGGCATCAAGACAGTCAACGACCTGCGGGGCAAGAAGGTCGCCGTCTGGTTCGGCGGGAACGAGTTCGAGCTCCTCGCCACCCTCGATAAATACCACATCAACCGAGACCGGGACCTGACGCTCGTCAAGCAGCCGTTCGACATGAACCTCCTCATCAACCACCAGGTCGCGGCGGCGGCGGCGATGACGTACAACGAATACCACCAGGTGCTGGAGGCCGGGGTCAACCCCTCCGATCTCGTGGTGATCGACTTCAATCGAGAAGGCACCGCGATGCTGGAAGACGGCGTCTTCGCCACCGAGCCGTGGCTGCGGGACGCCGGCCACAAGGGGATCGCCGCGCGGATGCTTCGGGCGTCATTTCAGGGGTGGATCTACTGCCGGGACCATCCCGCGGACTGCGTCGAGTTCGTGCTCAAGCAGGACGCCACCGGGGTCATGACC
>VBAO01000516.1:0-1400 GCA_005883865.1 Candidatus Segetimicrobium genomatis | reverse complement strand
ACCGCCGAGATCGCGCTGCGGTTCGGGGTGATCAAGAAGCCCGCGGGGGCAGGAGTCTACACCCACGCGATCTGGGAGATGGCGCAGAAGATCAAGTAAGCGAACCGTCCGGCGGCCCCCTCGGCCCGCCGGGCGATCCGTGAGCGAGATGATTGTCCGGAGCGCCTTTCGGCGCGGCGCGTACCACGACTCCGTCACCCTCATGCAGGCTCAACAGGCCCTGCGCGGCCTGCCGGGGATCGTGGAGGCCGGGGTCGTGATGGGGACCGAGGCCAACCTGGACCTCCTCAGGCAGGCGGGCCTCGACTCGGGCGACCTCGTGGCATCACCCGATGATCTGGTGGTGGCGGTGCGCGGTGATACCGAAGCGCACGTCGGCGCCGCGCTCGCCTCCCTGGACGATCTGCTGCGCCGCCGCCCGGCGGCCGGGGCGGAGGACGGTACGTACCGCCCGCGGACGATATCCGGCGCGGCGCGCCTGCTTGCGGGGGCGAATCTCGCGCTCATCTCCGTTCCGGGGCGGTTCGCTTCCGGCGTTGCCCGCGAGGCGCTGGACGCCGGGTTGCACGTGATGCTGTTCAGCGACAACGTGACCGTGGAGGACGAAGTGCGGCTCAAAGAGACCGCCAGGACGCGGGGGCTTCTCTGCATGGGCCCGGACTGCGGGACCGCGCTCGTGGGAGGGGCCGCGCTCGGGTTTGCCAATCGGGTCCGGCGGGGACCGGTCGGAGTCGTGGCGGCGGCGGGGACCGGGCTCCAAGAGGTGATCTCGATCGTCCACCGCCTGGGCGGCGGCGTTTCGCATGCGCTCGGCACCGGGGGACGAGATCTGGCCGCGCCGGTCGGCGGGAGCGCGATGCTCGACGGGATGGCCCTGCTCGGGGGCGACCCATCCACAACCGTCGTCGTGTTGGTCTCGAAGCCTCCGGATCCGGCCGTGGCGCGGCGCCTCCTGGAGCGCGCCGCCACCGTGGGCAAGCCCGTGGTGGCCGCCTTCGTGGGTTCGCCTCCGGATCAGAGGGGGCCGGGCGGCCTGTATCCCGCCGCCACGCTGGAGGAGGCGGCCGTCCTGGCGGTGCAACTCGCCGGGGGCGCGCCGCGGGATCTCGGGACGGCGGAGAGGTGGGAGGAGACTCTGGGGCGGCGGGCCGAGGCGGTGAAGCCGCGGCTCGCCCCTGCCCAGCGGTATCTGAGAGGGCTCTACAGCGGGGGAACGCTCTGCGCGGAGTGCGTGAGCCTGCTCTCTGCGCGGGAGGAGGGCACCCCGCTCGTCAACATCGCCCAGGTCTTCCAGTACAGCGGGATGCGGGAGATCGCGTTCAAGTCGACCGGCATCAAGACAGTCAACGACCTGCGGGGCAAGAAGGTCGCCGTCTGGTTCGGCGGGAACGAGTTCGAGC
>VBAO01000518.1:1200-2639 GCA_005883865.1 Candidatus Segetimicrobium genomatis | reverse complement strand
TCCGGGGTTACCACCACGCCGAGGGGGTTAGGCCCTTCCGTCACGGTGGCCACCACTGTGTTCGTCGCCGTGGAGATCACCGACAGGGTGCTGCTGTTGATGTTTGCCACGTACACGCGTGACCCGTTCGGGGTCACCGTCACGCCGATAGGACGAAGTCCCACCGGCACCGTGGCTACCACGCTGTTCGTCGCCGTGTTGATCACCGACACGGTGCCGTCGACAGTGTTCGTCGCGTACACGCGTGATCCGTTCGGGGTCACCGCCGCGCCTTGGGCAAACTGCCCCACCGGCACGGTGGCCACCACCCTGTTTGTCGCGATGTCGATGACGGACACGTTGTTGCTCACACTGTTCGCAACGTACGCAAACGGCGCGGCGCTGCCTCCCACCGCTCCCACAAACACCACGACTCCCGCCAGCCAAAGCACGAAGCCCTTTCGCGCTATCTCCCCGAGGAAACTCCTCGGAGCCGGCGGAGCATAGGACGTTTGTTCGTCCGTGGAAAAGTCGGTGTCCCCGGAGACAATCACGTCATGAGGCACTTCTATTCCCCCTCTTGCTGCAGGAAATTTTCCCCCCGAGAAAGCGACCGCGACACCCGCACGTGCGGGTATGCCTCCCCAGATCCAAGAGTGTATCTCAGACGCAGGTAGCCACAATCGGTGAAATACCGGAGGCCGCTATCGGGGCCTACCCTAGATCCGTTAAGGGTCCCCCTTAGTCCTGAGGGCGCGTTTCGCGGCTTTCGCGGGCAGACTACTGGGTCGTGCGACCGGCGGCCCGGCGGATTTTCGTGAAAGCGCCGGTTTTACTGGGCTCTGGCACGCCCGGCAGGACTCGAACCTGCGACCCGCTGCTTAGAAGGCAGCCGCTCCCCTCCCCTTCGCTCGGCCCTGGAAAGCCACCCTCTCCAGAGGGTGAGCGTCTGCCTTCAAACCGGCCTTTCATCGCTAATCCCCCCTTAGGGTTACACTTCACGCTTATCTGGTCCAAGCACGGGGGCGAGCTCTCGGCGCACAGCATCGCGAACGCGTGTTGCAATCGAAAGGGCCTCTCGAGCCTCGGCAAGGGTCGGCTCCGGAAGGTCACTCGGGTAACGTGCCTCTACAGCGTAGGGCGTGAGTACGGACGCCTCACCGACACGATTGGCGAGGCCGCTGTCCACAGTCTTCAGTAGGTCCGTCAGACGGCCGATGTCGTGGGTCTTGGGAAACTCCACCTGATGCCAGACTAAGACTGCTTTCAAGAACTTCTCAACGGCCTGCTGCGCATGAAAAACCGCGCCGCGGACGAACTCAGCCCCTCCGCCGAGCAAGTGTTTCGCGGCCGCGAGGTCACCGTCGGCGCTGCGGATCCATTGGACAACGAAGCCGCGCTTGACCCCCTCAGGCGGCCTCATAGATGACTCGCCCGTACCGCGCCGCCGGCCAGGCGAT
>VBAO01000518.1:0-1120 GCA_005883865.1 Candidatus Segetimicrobium genomatis | reverse complement strand
GAGCACGAGGAGATCTACGTCGCTGTCCCGGTTCATCCGACCCGCAGCGGCCGAGCCGAAGAGAATGATGCGGTCTGGCCTGCTCACAGCGAGGATACGCCGCACGATTTCTTCGACAATCGCATCGTCGGGCTCACCGTCCCCGTGATATCCTTGCGCACCTTCGTCTATCATCCGATGACCTCCGGCTTCAAGCACCGCAACGGGTCAGCACCCCCCCTAAAATTCGCCCGAAAGGCCTTCACTCGAAACCCCGGCGTCCTTCCCAGCTGGCCCGTGCGCACTCTCGCCCTCTCCTTCCACGGGTTCCGGGCGCTCGGGGCCAGTCTGTTCGCCTGCGGGGATCTACTTGGCAGCACGAACGCGGGACCAGCGTGCCAGGGCCGCCTTACGGGCAAGAGCGACGTGCTCTTCCTTTGTCAGATTTCTGGCCCGAGCCAGTCCCCCCCGCTTACCCAAGGCGACAGCAAGAGGGTCTTTCTTACGCTTCTCCTTAGAAAGAACTCGCTTCCTCACCATATCGGCATCGTACTACCCGCCTAGCATAACTGTCAAACCTAACTGACCACCCGACACGCCATCGGAACACGATCGTACATGCATATACTACCCGCCTGGCATTTCCTTCTTGACAATATGCTACCCGCCTAGCATAATGAGAGCAGGCAATATCGCTACTTCGGAGGGGTGCTGATTGGGCGGTAGCCCTTGATTAACAAGACTTGGCGCGCCCGGCAGGACTCGAACCTGCGACCCGCTGCTTAGAAGGCAGCTGCTCTGTCCGCTGAGCTACGGGCGCGTCCAACCGGAATTATATCACCCCGGCGCTCACCCCAGGCGGTGCATCCAGAGGAGCGACGCGGCGACCGTGCTCACGAACAACCCGGCCACCACCACCGAGGCCAGCCCGCTGACCTCGGTCGGCTTCTGTTCCCATCCGACCACCCGCCCGAGGCGGGTGTAGACCCGGCTGAGCTCAGCGGTGGAGGACACCCGCTGGTAGGTGCCCCCCGTCGCCTGGGCGATCTCCTTGAGGGTCTCCTCGTCGAGCCGGACATAGATGCTGCGTCCTCCGAGCTCAAGAAACGTCCCTTCGGGCGAGCCCAGGCCGACCGTGTAG
>VBAO01000069.1 GCA_005883865.1 Candidatus Segetimicrobium genomatis | reverse complement strand
ATCTTCGAGACTCGGTCTACTACAGCATCCTCGCCGAGGAGTGGCCCGCGGTCAAGGCCCGGCTGGAGGGCTGGCTCGGCGCGGGGGCGGCCACCCGGCGTGCCTGACCGGGGCGGGCGCCCGGGCCCACGCCACGGCCGGCATCGCCCGCCGCGCCGCCGATGAGGCCCGCAGGAGCGCTTCGGTGCCGCGTATAAGATGGCACGGCAACCCACGAGACCTTTGGGATCCAGGGGGGATGCTATGCGACGGCAGAGAGTGCTCCGCGGCCTTGTGTTCGGGATCATCGCCGCCATGGTCCTCGCGACCGCTCAGCCGGGGCCATCACAGGCGCAGGCGAGCCGCGTGGTCCGCGAGCTGGTCCTGGTGACGTGGCCGCAGGCGCAGAACCCGCAGCAGTACGAGTCGGCCCGCATCGCCGCCGAAGGGATGCGGCAACTCGGCCTCAAGGTGACCGTTCGGACCATGCCGTGGGAGCAGCTCGCCGACTACGTCTGGGAGGAGCGGCAGAAGTGGGATATGACCACCTGGCAAATGGTCGGACGGCCCGAGCGCTCCGATCCGGACGAGATCTTGGTGAACTTGTTCTCGTCGAGCACCGCGAAGGACGGCTACAACTTCGTCGGCTTCATCGATCCTAAGTACGACGGGCTCGCGCAGGCGCAGCGCTCCGCGACGGATCCCGCCGCGCGGAAGCACCTGGTCGACCAGGCGCAGCAGGTGCTCGCCGACGCCCAGCCCTACACCTTCCTGGTGAACCCCAAATCGCTCTACGCCTACGACAACCAGGTGTGGGACCCCCACACGATCGTGGAGCAGAAGGGGATCGGGATCAAGAACTTCTGGACGTTCGTCCAGGCCGCGCCGAAGGGCGCCCAGAAGGACATGGTCCTGAACGCCCTGGACCCCATCCTGGCGATCAACCCGCTGTATATCAGCGGCAAGGTCGACTCGTGGATCACCGAGCTGATCTGGGACCGACTGGTGCGCATCGGCCCCGACGGCCTCCCGCGCCCCTGGGCGGCCAGCGCCTACACGTGGGTGAATCCGACCACGATCGACGTGACGCTCCGCCCGGGGATGCGGTTCCACGACGGCACCCCGGTCACCCTCGACGACGTCATCTTCTCGTTCATGGCGCCGAAAGGCGACAAGGTGCCGATGTACAAGCCGTTCGTGGCGAACATCGCGGATATCAAGAAGGTGAACGCGACGACGCTCCGGTTCGTGCTGGCGAAGCCCCAGGCCGCGTTCCTCACCTCCACGCTCGGCAAGCTCAACATCGTCCCCCAGCATGCCTGGGGACCGATGCTCCAATCGCTCGAGGGAAAGAAAGACAACGCCCAGTTCCTCCAGGAGAAGGCGCCGGTCGGGTCCGGCCCGTTCCGGTTCGTGAGCTGGACGCGGGGGCAGGAAGTGGTGCTGGAGGCCAACCCGCAGCACTGGGCGGCGCCCAAGATGCACCGCTGGATCCTCCGCACCGTCTCGAACGTCGAGGCGTCGTTGGGGGGACTCCGGAACGGGGAGATCAACTTCCTCTCCGATTACCTGGGTGACCCGATGGTGCTCAACCGGTTGAGCCGCCAGGATCCGCGGATCACCGTGGTGGCCTCGACGGACATCGGGTTCCAGTTCATCGCGTACAACGAGCGCCGGCCCCCGTTCAACGACGTCAACCTCCGACGGGCGCTCACCATGGCGATCGACCGGACGATGATCCGCCTGGTGGCGTTCAAGGGGTACGGCGAGATGTCCGACTCGCCCGTGAGCAAGGCCCTCGAGTACTGGCACGCCAGCCGCCTTCCCCAGTATTCGCGCGACGTCCAGGCGGCGCGGGACCTCCTCAAGAAGGCCGGCTACGAGTGGGACGGCCAGGGGCGGCTGATGTACCCGGCCAGCCAGTCGGAGACGCTCGAGGTCGCGCGGTAAGGACCAGGACGACCCCCGGCCCGCGGCCGGCAGCCCGCCCCGCGGGCCGGCCGCGGGCCTCACCGTGATGCCGCGCTCGTCGACCCGGTGGTTCGCGCAGCGGCTCGCCCAGATGCTCCTGGTGCTCTGGGTCATCGCCACGATCCTGTTCCTGATCTTCCGGCTGATGCCGGGCAACCCGCTTGTCGCCTACATCGACACGACCTTCACGACCGAGCAGAAGCAGGCGCTCATCCACTCCTTCGGCCTGGACCTGCCGCTGTGGCAGCAGTACCTGATCTTCCTCCGGGAGTCCGCGGCCGGCAACCTGGGACGGTCGTTCTCCTTTCACGCGCCGGTCGCACAGCTGGTGTGGGAGACCCTGCCCAACACCCTGGTCCTGATGCTGAGCGCGGTCGTCGTCGCGTTCCTCCTGGGGACTGTCACCGGGGCGTTCCTGGCGTGGAAGCGGGGGACGGTGGTCGAATCCATCGGCATCCCGCTCGTCCTGGCGGTGCGGTCCGCGCCGGAGTTCTGGGTGGGCATGATCCTCCTCGCGGTGTTCTCGTTCTCTCTCCGGTGGTTCCCGTCGTTCGGGACCGTGAGCCCGGGGGCCCAGTACGCCTCGCTGTGGCAGCGGCTCACGAGCCCCGACTTCCTCCACCACCTCACCCTGCCGCTCATCACGCTCGTGCTCTACCTGCAGGGGTTGCCGCTGCTCCTGATGCGCAGCAACATGCTCGACGTGATGGAGGAGGAGTTCGTCGTCATGGCCCGGATGAAAGGCCTCCCCGAGCGGCGAATTTTATTGGCGCACGCCGCGCGGAACGCCCTCCTGCCGGTGGTGACCGCGTTCGCCCTGGTCATCGGGTACAGCATCGGCGGGAACGTCGTCATCGAGAACGTGTTCAGCTGGCCGGGGCTGGGCCGGCTCCTGGTGCGGGCCGTGGCCGCCAAAGACTACCCGCTCGCCCAGGGCGCGTTCCTGTTGATTGCCGCGATGTCGATCGTGATGAACCTGCTGGCCGACGTCGCCTACACCTGGCTCGACCCGCGGGTCTCCTATGCGAAGCGGTAGCGTCGAGGCGCTCCCCCGGCCTCACGCCCTCGGCGCGGCCTCCTGGCGGCGCGCCTGGGAGTCGTTCTGGGGGGTGCTGCGACACGACCGGTTCGCGTTCGTCGGCATCTGCATCTACGGACTCTTTATCCTGGTCGCCCTCGCCGCCCCCCTGATCGCGCCGTACGACCCGCAGCAGACGATCATGAAGGGCGACGAACTGATGGCCAACCAGCCCCCGGGTCCACCCTTTCCCCTCGGCACCACCAACGTCGGCCGGGACATCTTTTCGCAACTCGCGTTCGGCACCCGTCCGGCGTTCACGGTCGGGTTCTCGGCGGCGTTCTTCGTCGCCCTGATCGGCACCGTGGCCGGCATCGTCGCCGGCTTCTACGGGGGGTGGGCCGACGCCGTCCTGATGCGGCTGGCCGATGTGGCGTTCGGCATCCCGTTCCTGCCGTTCGTCATCGTTCTCGTGGCCTTCCTCGGCCCGAGCCTCTGGAACATCGTGCTGACGATGGCGCTCCTGCTCTGGAAGGACACCGCGCGCGTGGTGCGCGCGCAGGTCCTCTCGCTCCGGGAGCGCGGGTTCGTCGAATCGGCCCGGGTGCTCGGCGCCTCCCCCGCGCGGCTCATGCTCGTCCACATCGCCCCGAACGTCCTGCCGATCGCTCTCCTGTACGGGTCGCTGGCCATCGGCTGGGCGATCCTCACCGAGGCGGCGGTGAGCTTCCTCGGGTTCGGGGATCCCGCGCGGATCTCGTGGGGGTACATGCTGAACGACGCGTACATCTCCCAGGCCCTCTCCACCGGGGCGTACAACTGGTTCGTCCCGCCCGGGATCTGCATCATGCTCGTGGTCATGGCCGGCTACTTCATCAGCCGCGGGTACGAGGAACTGCTCTTTCCCCGGCTGCGGCGGCAGTAATGGCGCTCCTCGCGATCGAAGACCTGCGGGTCGAGTACCGCACGGCGCGGGGATCGAGTTACGCCGTGGACGGCGTCACCCTCGACGTCGCGCGGGGCGAGATCCTGGGCCTGGTGGGCGAAAGCGGGTGCGGGAAGACGACGCTCGGGCGGGCCATCATCCGGGTCCTGCCCCGCAACGCCCGCATCGCCAGCGGCCGGATCGCCTTCGATGGCGCCGACCTCGCCGCGCTCGAGGAGAGCGAGATGGCCCGCTACCGCTGGCGGGAGATCGCGATGGTGCCGCAGGCGGCGATGGATTCGCTCGACCCGGTCTACCGGCTGGGCGACCAGTTCAACGAGGTCCTGATGATCACCGGCGGCCTGACCCGCGCGGCCGCCCGGGAGCAGGCGGTAGCGCTGTGCGACCTC
>VBAO01000068.1 GCA_005883865.1 Candidatus Segetimicrobium genomatis | reverse complement strand
TCCCCACGGCCACGGCGCCCTCCCCGGCCGCGTGCCGGGCGACCGCCTCCAGGCACGCGCCGCCCGCGGGATCCTCCTCCGACAGGTTGGCGACGTAGAGGACCGGGCGCGCCGTCAGGAGAGACCCCGGCACACCCGACGGGGGCGCGAAAGTGCGCGCCGGACGGCCGCCGCCGAGGTGGGCCTCCAGGCGGGCGAGGACCTCGTCCTGCTCGCGCGCCGCGCGGTCGCCCGCGCGGGCGCGCGGGACGACACGCGCCCGCGCCCGCTCGACGGTGGCCAGATCAGCCAGAAGCAACTCGGTCTCGACGATCCCGATGTCGCGCACGGGATCGACGGAACCCTCCACATGGGGGACCTCCCCCTGGTGATCGAAGCAGCGGACGACGTGGAGGAGGGCGTCGACCTCTCGGATCCGGGCGAGGAACTGGTTCCCCAGGCCCTCCCCCTTGTGGGCGTTCCGGACCAGGCCGGCGAGATCGACGACCTCCAATCCGGGCGACGCCGACGTTCGGCGCAATCGTGGTAAACGGGTAGGGGGCGATCTCCGCGTGGGCGGCGGTGATCGCGCGGAACAACGTGGACTTCCCGGCGTTCGGAAGCCCGACGAGGCCGCAGGTCAGGGACAACGCAGCGCCTCCGGCGCGGGCTCAGGCGCTCAGCGCGCGCTCAAGAGGTGTTCGCCACGGCCACGGCGTTTCCGCCCTGCTGCTTGGCCTTGTACATGGAGCGGTCGACCGCCTCGACGAGCGCATCGGGGCTCTTGCCGTCCTCGGGATAGCAGGCGACCCCGAGGCTGAGGGTGACCGAGGCGAGCTCGACCGCGCTGATCAGCGGGGTCGCCTCCGCGGCCCGGCGGATGCGTTCGGCGACTTCCGCCGCGGTGACCTTTTGGGTGTGGGGAAGGAGGATCATGAACTCGTCGCCGCCGTAGCGGGCGACGATGTCGATCTGGGCGCGGTGCTCCTGCTGGAGCACCCGGGCGATCATGCGGATGACCTCGTCGCCCCGCAGATGGCCGTAGGCGTCGTTGAAGCGCTTGAATTTGTCGATCTCGATCATGATGAGGGCGAGGGGGAGGCCGTAGCGCATCGAACGTTCGAGCTCGCGCTCCATCGACTGCCAGAAGGCGCGGTAATTGAGGAGGCCGGTCAGGCCGTCGGTGGTGGCAAGCGCCTGCGTCTGCTCGTAGAGCTGCGCTTTCTCGAGGGCGACGGCGGCGTACCCGGCGAGCGTAGTGAGGAGGTGCAGGTCGTCCGGCCTGAGGGTGGGCTCGATGACCTCGACGTTGATCACCCCGACCACCCGCTCCTGGTGCGTAATGGGGACGCACGCCTGCTGAGTGACCCTGGGATCCCACGCGATGTAGTCAGGGTCACGCGTAACGTCCATGACGAACGCGGCCTGGCCCGTCCGGGCGACCCGGCCGATGATGCCGGCGTTGATCGGCGACGTTTCCTGGATCCCCGTGTAGCCGCGGTGCGCCACATCCCGCAGCAGGCCCCCGTCGACGCGCCGGATGGTCACGAGCGGGTAGCCCAGGGTGGTGTGGAGCTCTTCCACCAGCGCGTCGAAGAGATCGCGCGGGCTCAACGAGGTGGCGACCCGGGTGAAGATGCGGTTCAAGAGGCCCAGCTGGTGCGCCCGGTGCCCGGCCTCCTCCAGGAGCCGGGTATTCTGGACGGCGATCGCCGCCTGGTTGGCGAAGGCCATGCCCAGCGCCGTGTCCGGCGGCCCATACGGGCGGACCCCGTCGTGGTAGAGCGCCAGCACCCCGATGATGGTCTCGCGGTATCTGAGGGGGAAGCTGGCGACGGTCCGGTACCCCGCGCCCTGGGCCATCTCGCGGCTCGCCCGTGGATCCTGGAGGGCGTCGGTGGCGATGATCGGTTCCTTCTGGCGCATCGCGACGCTGAGGAGGCCGATCCCCTCCTTGAGCCGCGCCACGGCGCCCTGGAGATGCTCGGGGGGGAGCCCGCGCGTAAAGGTGTGGGTGATCTCCTTTCCCACCTCCCCGAGGTAGAGGGCGCACCGGTCCGCTCCGAGGACCTCGTGGGCGCTCGTCGCGATGAGGTCGAACGCCGCCTGGAGGTCCTGCTGGGAGTTGATGCGCTCGGAGATGGCCTTGAGGGCCTCGAAGTGGGCGAGGGTGCGCTGGGACGTCTCGTAGAGTTGGGCGTTGCGCACCACCACGGCGGCCTGCGCGGCCAGGGTGCTGACGACCCGTTCCTGATACTCGGTGAAGTAGTCTGGAATGGGCTTCGTGAGCGTGATCGCCCCCACCGGCTCGACCCCGGCGAGCAGCGGGGCGATGAGCACGGCGCGCACATGATCGGGGTGAAAGATCGCGCTGCTCCCCCGCGTCTGCCGCGGATCCTGCTGGTAATCGGGGATCCGCTGTGAGCGGCGATTGGCCAGGACCCAGCCGAGCACACCCCACTCGAGCTCTTCGGGCGAGGGCTTGAGCAGGTCCGGATCGACCCCCTCCGTTTTGGCCAGGGCGACCTCGTACCCGCCGTCGGATCTGTGGAGGGTGATCCACAGCCTGTGCGGTTTCGCGATGCCCGTCACCTTGTCGGCAAGGAGGTTGAGCACCTCCCCGAGATCGAGGGTTTGGAGCAGATCGGCCACCGCGGTGTGCAGGTTCGTGAGCTCATGGAGTTGTTGCCGTCGGGAGGTGTAGAGCAACGTCATGAGGCTGACCGTCAAGATCGCGGTGAGGAGGTACCCGACCGAGCCCACCGCCTGGGTGTCGTTGAACAGCACCGAGGCCGCGAGGCCGAACGCCCCGAGGATGACCGTCGTGGGGAGCTGCCACATCGCTCCGGAGGCGAGCACCGTCCAGAACGGCTCCTGGCGAAACGTCGAGAGGAAGGCGGCGACCTGCAGCGTGGCCGCGGCCGCATAGACGACGAGCAGGGCGAGCACGGCGACGAGCAGGGTTTCCTCGTAGACGAGGAGGGTGGCGCGCCCGGTCGCCGGCATCCCCCGGACCAGCGCGGTCCATGCCACGCCCGTGAGCAGGATCGCCAGGATGCGGTGCCCCACGTTGAAGAGCATCGTGGGGATCGGCCGGCGGTGCAGGAGCTGATCGCAGATCATCGTGCCTGCGGCGGCCGTCCAGGCGGCGGGGACCGGCCCGAGGAGGACGATCGCGGGCAGGGACACCGCCGGACCGAAGGAGAGGTACCCCCCGCTCGGGATGGGGATCTGGATATGCTCCGCCGCGGCGCAGAGCGCGGTGACGATGAGCAGCACGGCCACGGGTGGGAACACGGTCCCCCGTCCGAGCGCGGCGATGGCCGCGGCCCCAGCGATCGCGGAGCCCCAGGTGACGAGCCAGGTCACGATCGTCCGACGCGTTGCCACTCGGTAGGCCTCGCGGGGTGGGGATGTGACAGCGGGGCCCGGCAGCCCCGTATCTACACTCCTAATGCCCCGGAGAAAGTCGGGATTAGACCTTAGGCGGGAGGGGGACGGGCGCGGGTTCGGGCGCGCCGCCCGCGCCGGGCCCCCTGCGGACAAATTCCTTGATTCTTCGCTCCAACTTCGGCCGGGCGATCAGCACCCGGCGGCCGCATCGCAGACACCGGATGCCGATGTCCGCTCCCAACCGTACGATCTCCCACTGGTCGCTCCCACACGGGTGGGTCTTGCGGGTCCTGACGACATCGCCGAGGTGAAGCTTCAGAACCGGCATCCGCCAGAGCCCCTGGACGACCGGTCCTACCGGACCGGCGCGATCAGCGCGTCCGTCGGCGCGTAGTCGTCGGTCAGGATGGGGACATCGCGGGTCTCGATCGGGCCGTCGAGCAGGGTCGCCGCGTCTTGCGAGAACCCCTCGATCCGGATCCGTCCGCTCTGCTCGGCGGCGGCCGCCCGCGACACGATCTCGGAGCGGGTGAGGGGAGGATCTCCCGTGCCCACGAGGATGATGTTGCGGAGCGATTCGGGCGCGCCGCCTCCCACGGGAAACACGTAGACGCGGGGGAACACCGACCGAAACGTCTTGTAGATGGCCCGGAACAGCCGGCTCTCCGGCCCGCGGACCGCCCCGATGACGTTGCTCGCCACGGCCCCGCCGGGCCGGAGGCGCGCGGCGCTTTCCCGATAGAACTCCCGGGTGGCCAAGTGGAACGGGATGGTGTCGATGAGGTACGCGTCCAGGATGATGACGTCGTACCGGGCCGTGGATCGGCGCAGCCAGAGCCGGCCGTCCGTCACATGCACCGGGAGGCGCGGGTCGTCGGGGAGCGCGAAGAGCGTCCGCGCGGTCGCCACAACCTCCGGATCGATCTCCACGACCTCGATCGTCGTCTGGGGATAGTCATGGTGAAACCGGCCGGGCGCGGTGCCGCCGCCCATGCCGACGAAGAGCACGCGGCTGAAGCCCGGCGTGAAGAGGACCGGGAGGTGAAGGTAGTCGGTGTACGGGAACACGGTGCGCAGCGGGTCGGATCGATCGCGGGCGCTCTGCCAGTAGTTGTCCAGGCGGAGGTACCGCACGGATCCCTCGTCGCTCACCGTGATGCGGTGGTAGACGGTGTCCCAGGCATGGATCACATCCGCGGCGTTGGCGGGGGTGCTGCCGGTGAGGGCCCACACCACCGCCATCCCCGCGGCCGCCCCTGCGGCCGCGCCGGCCCGGCGGGTCCACAGCAGCCCCGCGACCGCGAGGGCCATCTCGGTCCCGCCCAGGATCTGGATGATCGACCGCACCCCCAATGCGGAGATCAGGACGAACGCGGCAAGCAGGGTCCCCACGATACTGCCGAGCGTGCTCAGCGCGTACAGCATGCCGGCGACATTGCCGACGCCCTCGACGGACCTGGCCCGGAGCCGAACCGCGTACGGTGAGACCGTGGCCATGAGCGCGCTTGGGATGAAGAACAGGACCGTGCTCCCGATCAGCGGGTTCGCCCGCGGGCCGTAGTCCCGGGCCGCGATCTGTCCGAGCGCCGCGCCCGCGAAGTGCGGGATCGGGAATGTGGCGGCCCCGGCCAGGAAGACGAGCGTCAGGAACGGGCCGGGGTGCGGCCACCGCGTGCTGATGCGGCCGCCCAAGACGTACCCCACGCTGAGCGCGGCGAGGAAGACGCCGATGAGACTGCCCCAGACGTAGACCGAATTTCCGAAGTACGGCGCGATCACCCGGCTCGCGACGATCTCGAGCGCGAGGAGGACCCCGCCGCTTATGAAGACGATCAGTTCAAGGATGACCCGGGTCCTCTTCGCGACGGGGCCGGGGCCGGCGAGCCCCGCCGCACCACGATCTCGCCGCCTTTGGCGTCCACGACGACCGTCGCGCCGGCGGGAACCTCTCCGGCGAGGAGCAGACGGCTCACGGCGTTCTCGACGGTGCGCTGGATCAGCCGCCGGAGCGGCCTGGCCCCGAAGTCGGGGTTGTACCCTTGTTGCGCCAGGACCGCCTTCGCGTCCTTCGTCACCTCCAACTTGACCTGGCGCGCCGCCAGCCTGGCGGAGAGCCCCGCCAGCTGCAGGTCCACGATCCGCTCGAGGTCGGCCCGGCTGAGCGGCCGGAAGACGATGATCTCATCGATGCGGTTGAGAAACTCGGGCCGGAGCGTCCGGCGGAGCTCCTCCATGATCTGGACGGTCACCAACTCGAACCCCGCCTGATCGTCCGGGTCCAGGTTACGGAGGTATTGGCTTCCCAGGTTGCTCGTCATGATGATGATCGCGTTCCGGAAGTCCACCGTCCGGCCGTGCCCGTCGGTGAGCCGGCCGTCTTCGAGGACCTGGAGGAGGATGTTGAAGACATCCGGGTGCGCCTTTTCGATCTCGTCGAACAGGATCACCCGATACGGTCGCCGGCGGACGGCCTCGGTCAGCTGGCCGCCCTCGTCGTAGCCGACGTACCCCGGCGGCGCCCCGATCAGGCGGCTCGTCGTGTGCTTCTCCATGTACTCGGACATGTCGAGGCGCACCATCGCCTCCTCGTCGTCGAAGAGAAGCCCGGCCAGGGCCCTGGCCAGTTCGGTCTTTCCCACGCCGGTCGGTCCGAGGAACAGGAACGAGCCCACCGGCCGCTTCCGGTCTCCCAGCCCCGCCCGCGACCGGCGGATGGCATCGGCCACCGCCCGCACCGCGTGTTGCTGGTCCACGACGCGCTCGTGCAGGCGGTCCTCCAGCTTGAGGAGCTTCTCCATCTCCCCTTCCAT
>VBAO01000067.1:5855-6323 GCA_005883865.1 Candidatus Segetimicrobium genomatis | reverse complement strand
TATGCGGACGTCTATCCCGGGATCGATCTGAGCTTTTACGGCGCCGCGTCGGGAGCGGGGGAGCGCGGCGCGCGCGGGGGGCCACAACACCTCGAGTACGACTTCGTGGTACATCCCGGGGCCGACCCGGGCACGATCGCGCTCGACTTCCAGGGAGCCGACGCGCTGGACATCACGGGCCAGGGGGACCTCGTGCTCCAACTGCCCGACGGCGGGAGGCTGTCGCAGCCCAAGCCTGTGGTCTACCAGGAGGTCGATGGCATCCGGCGGGAAATCGCGGGCGGCTATGTGCGCAGGACCGCGAACCAGATCGGCTTTCGCGTCGGCGTCTACGACCGCCGCCAGCCCCTCGTCATCGACCCGGCCTACCTCGCCTACTCCACCTACCTCGGCGGCAGCATGAACGACGAAGGCAACGGCATCGCCGTGGACGGATCGGGCAACGCCTACGTGACAGGATACACCGAG
>VBAO01000067.1:0-5759 GCA_005883865.1 Candidatus Segetimicrobium genomatis | reverse complement strand
GGGAACGCTATCGCCGTGGACGGCTCGGGCAATGCCTACGTGACGGGTGTCACCTTCGCCTCCGACTTCCCGACGGCGGGGGATGTCGTCCAGCCGACCTTTGGCGGCGGCACCCGCGACGCCTTCGTAGCGAAGATCGCGCCCAACGGCAACAACTCCGCAGACCTCGTCTACTCCACCTTCCTCGGCGGCAATTTCGAGTCCGTTAGCAAGGGCATCGCCGTGGGCCCCTCGGGCTGCGCCTACGTGACGGGTTACACTACCTCCACGAACTTCCCGCTGGCGGGGGCGTTCCAGACGGCAAACAAGGGCGGCGACGATGCCTTCGTGACGAAGCTCAGTGCCGACGGTTCCGCCCTCGTCTACTCCACCTACCTCGGGGGCGGTCTGAACGACTTTGGCAGCGGCATCGCCGTATTCACCGCCGGAGACGGCTCGGAATACGCCTTCGCGACGGGCAGCACCGAGTCCACCGACTTCCCGGTGACGCCAGCGACAGCCTACCAGACGGCACTGAAAGGCGTCGTGGATGCCTTCGTGACGGTATTCGCTCCAGACGGCGCCACTCTCGTTTACTCCACCTACCTCGGGGGTACCATGGACGACTATGGCTCTGGCATCGCCGTGGACGGCTCAGGCAACGCCTACGTGACAGGGACCACCTATTCCCCTAACTTCCCGACGACGGGGGGAGCCTACCAGACGGCAAACAATGGCGGCTACGATGCCTTCGTGACGAAGCTCGCTCCCGCCGGCAACGGCGTCGCCGACCTCCTCTACTCCACCTACCTCGGGGGTACCCTCGATGACTCTGGCTCTGGCATCGCCGTGGACGGCTCGGGCAACGCGTACGTGGCGGGTGACACCTATTCCCCGAACTTCCCGACGGCGCAAGGGTTCGAAGGCAGGCCGCTCCCCGTCGGCGACGACGCCTTCGTGGCGGAGATCGCTCCCAACGGCAATGGCAGCGCCGACCTCCTCTACTCCAGCTACCTCGGGGGCTTGATGAACGACTTTGGCAACGCCATCGCGGTGGATGGTGGGGGCAACGCCTATGTGACGGGCGGTACCTACTCCGACGACTTCCCGACGACGCCGGACGCCTTCCAGGTCACCTCCCCCGGCTTGGGGCTCGGCTTCGATAACGGGTTCGTGGCGAAAATCTCGCAGACCCAGCCTCCCTGCAACTCTCCGTGCGGTTCATCGGGTGGAGGGGGAGTGGATCCACCGGGACTGGGAGGGAGCCAGTTGCCGCCGTTGCCCCCAGTGCCGGTACCGTAGGAGGGGGGCGCGATTGAGCAGTGACGTGAGCGGGGGGGAGTCCGAAGGGGAGGTGGTGTCCCAATCGAGTGTGCTCTACCGAGTTTGCTGTAGCGCATCGTTGAAGGGACGTGTAACTAAATGCAAGAGGGAGGGAGAACGATGAAGATGAACAGGATCCTTGCGGCAAGATGTTTGAGTAGGTTGCTGATACCCTTCATCGGGGTTCTTGGTTGGGGGGGTTGGACCGTGTCGATGCCCGCGAAGGCAGGGGCATGGGGGATGGATTGCGTCGGCGGGTTTGAGCAGAAACTCTCGGTGGAGTACAGAGAGTTCGATGGGAGTGAGGTCTTCACGAATCTACCAGTCCCAGGGATCGAAATCTATCACAAAATAATCGACGTGCCGAACAACTGCGACACGTTGGAGATAACCATTTCAGCCGTCGGGGACAATTTCACGGGAGCCACTAAGTGGCTCACCTGCAAAGTTGACGACAATTTCTGCAATCCCGGCAAGACCGGCGCCACAGATACCCCCGGATGGATCTCTGTAGAGAACCTGTCAGGTGACTATCATGTTTTTGGGGAGGATCAGAGCATCTACTACACCTGGTGCGTACCGATCACGCCGGGGACCCATTTGGTTCAGCTCCGGATGGCATCGGACACCATGGGCCTCTATGTGTACATCGAGGCCGAACACTTCATCATATCCACTGAGAACACGGGGGGTGGGTGCACCCTAGCCGCCCCTGCGGAGGACCCGCCCCTCTTGCCGGGCCTGTCGAATCCGAAGTTGGGAACGGCGCCCTCGGTGCCAGCGCTCCCTGGACTGACGCCCGCTCCGCCGACGCTGCCGGCGCCTTCCTTGCCGGGCGTGCCTTAACTCGTCTCCTACGTCGTCCTACACGGGGCTGGGAGGGTGCCCAGCCCCGTGTCTTTTTTGGCCCGCCGCCGAGCGCATGGCTGCAGCCCACCCATCTTACACCCGCTCGCGCTCAACCACGCGCATCACAATAATGATGCATGATTTAGGCATCGTCAATACCACGCGCGAGTGCGTTGCATCCAAAATCGTTCCGGGGGAAGGACTTGAACCGCCGGCGCTGGGTTCTTCAGCACCCCGCTCCTGCAGCCCCTGATCGGGGCGGGGCCGACAGATCGCGTTCGGGGGGACCTCCGATCTGCTTGATCCACGCAAAGTGCTGGTCGCCGGCGTGCCAGATCTCGTGGCCTGCAACGGCAGCCGCGCAGGCCATCAGCAGGTCCACGGTGGGCACGCGCCGCCCCCGCCCCGCCAACGCGCGCCCGAGCCCCCCTGCCAGATCGTACGCGTTCCAATCCAAGTTTACCACCGCCAGGTCCCGCAGCCTGTCGATGGCCCGGGCGTCTGGTCTGCGCGCAGGGTTCAGACCGACGAAGAGTTCAACCAAGATCGGCGCGACCGTCACAACGATGCCTTCCTCGAGCGCCGCAGTGATCACGCTCCTGACTTGCGTGCTGCCTTGCGGTTTGAAGAACTCGATCCACGCCGAGGTATCGACGATGACCGCCATCCTCAGCGGCCTTCTCTCATCGCGCGGAGATCCCGTCGCGTGAGAGCAATGTCGACCTTACCGGCCAGCCCGGCGAGTTCCCCGCTCTTTCGCCGTCGCACCATCTCTCGCAGCGCAACTTCAATTGTGGCCTTCTTCGTTCGGGCGCCACTCAGCCGCCGGGCCTCCTCAAGCAGCCTGTCATCGATCTCGACCATCATCCGGGGCATTTCCCGCTACACCTCACTTTACACATTCTGGTACACCACACGTTACACCTTCGCTCGTTGGGAAGCAAGGCATGAGGCCCCCAAGGCCTGTCGGATCGCCGCCTTTATCGGGGTTCGGTCCGGGATCGAACCGATACGGACTGGCGCGGACGCGAATCTGGCGGAGGCCTGTCCGCTTCTACTCGCCAGCTCACGGGGGGGGTGGCGCAACCAGAAAGCAACCGGGTTGCGTCAAACACCGGGGTTTGCCGCAAAATCCGCGCGGATATTGGCAACTGGCAGGTTCCCTACTCGAGGATCTTCGCGACGACGCCGGCCCCACCGTCCGGCCCCCTCCCGAACCGCGAACCGCTGCCTTCTCCACCCCGTCTGGCAGCTTGATGTCCCCCGTCACGTCCGTCGTCCGAAAGTAAAACTGCGGCCGGTACCCGTGAAAAACGGCGTGTGCCGGCCCCCCCTCCCCTTCGTCAGCACGTCCTCCGCTTGAAACGTCGCCAAACGAACATTCGCTTCGGCCGGATGGTTCTATAAGGTAATCACCCGGGGGAAAATCCTGGTTATGCCTCAGTTAAATTACTGATTGGCACTAGGGTGAGTAGCGTGTAGGACTAGGGTGATAGACGCATAGAGACTAGGGCAGATCACTAAGGGCAAATTCGAATACCGATAGGGCAAATTAGGGACCCCTTCTCCTCACACCTAAAAGGGGGGGGAATATGAGACAAAAAGGCCTAGTGCTTCTGCTTTCCGTCGTCATCGCCGTCGGGGGGATCCTCTTCCCCTCGCGCAGCCGTCTCAACCTTACTCAGGGGGGCCTGCGGGGAGTTATGGGTGGGTGGACGGAGGCGGGGGGCCGCATTGGCCCCCACGGCCTCATCACCAAGGACGCGGACAAGCCCCGGCAACCCGACCCCACCTACGCCGCCCTCCCCCTCTCCTTCGAGGCCAACCGCGGCCAGACTGATCCCCAGGTCCGGTTCCTCGCCCGCGTTGGTCGCCATGTGTTCTTCCTGACCTCCACCGAGACGGTGCTCGTCTTCACCCCCCCGAAGGGCCCGGGGAGGGCTAACGGTCAGAGAGCGAGCCGAGCCCCGGGGCAGCCCGAGGATCGGCTTGCAACCGTCCTGCGCATGCGATTTGCCGGCGCCAATCCCACCCCCTTGGTGACCGGGGTGGAGCAGCTTCCCGGGAAGGCGAACTACTTGATCGGCAACCACCCCGCCAACTGGCTCACCCACGTGCCTCTCTACGCCCGGGTGCTGTATGAGAATCTGTATCCCGGCATCGACCTGAGGTTTTACGGCGCCCCACGGGGAGATCAGACCGGAGCCGGCCGCGCGCACGGAGGCCAATTGGAATACGACTTCGTGGTACACCCCGGAGCCGACCCCGGCATCATCGGGCTCGAGTTCCAGGGCGCGCAGGCGCTCGACGTCACCGCCCAGGGCGACCTCGTGCTCCACCTCCCCGGCGGCGCCATGGTCCAGCAGCAGAAGCCCCGCCTCTACCAGGAGACCGATGGCGCACGGCGTAACATCGTCGGCCGGTTCGTCCGGAAGACCACCCATCAGGTCGGCTTTCAGGTCGGCGCCTACGACCGGCGCAAGCCCCTCGTGATCGACCCAGCATATCTCGGCTACTCCACCTACCTCCGCGGCGGCAACGACGATGGGGGCAACGGCATCGCCGTGGACGCTCGGGGCAACGCCTATGTGACGGGGGACACCAACCCCATCGAGTTCCCGACGACGTCGGACAGATTCCAACGGGAAAATAAGGGATTCTCTGAAGCCTTCGTCACGAAGCTCAATGCCGACGGCTCGGCCCTGATCTACTCCACCTACCTGGGGGGGACCATGGACGACACCGGGAGCGCCATCGCCGCGGACGCGGACGGCAACGCCTACGTGACGGGCACGACGTTCTCCAACGATTTCCCGACGACGCAGGACGCCGTCCAGCCATCCCTCCGCGGCCACTCCAATGCCTTCGTGACGAAGCTCAATGCCGACGGCTCGGCCCTTGTCTACTCCACCTACCTCGGGGGATCCGATCTGGACTATGGCTATGGCATCGCCGTCGGCCCCTCGGGCTCCGCCTACGTGACCGGTGGCACGCACTCCGCCAACTTCCCGGTGGCACGGGCCTTCCAGAGGACCTTCGGCGGGATGGAAGACGCCTTTGTGACGAAGCTCAGCGCCGATGGCTCCACCCTCGTCTACTCCACCTACCTCGGCGGTCTCCTTCAAGACGAGGGACACGGCGTCGCCGTCTCCACCGCCCCGGACGGCTCAGAGTACGCCTTCGTGACGGGGATCACTGCATCCGCAGACTTCGCGCTGACTCCGGCGACGGCCTACCAGACCGCACGGAACGGCATCCAGGACGCCTTCGTGACGGTGCTCCGTCCCAATGGGGCCGCCCTCGTCTACTCCACCTACCTCGGGGGGACCGGTCTCACCACAGCCTCCGGCATCGCCGTGGACGGCCTGGGCAAGGCCTACATCACAGGGGCCACAACCTCACACAACTTCCCGGTGAAGCCGAACCCGGGAGCGTATCAGGCCGCCACCAACGGCGGCTACGACGCCTTCGTGGCAAAAGTTAATCCCAGCGCCGCCGGCCCCGACTCCCTCGTCTACGCCACCTACCTCGGAGGGACCCTGAACGACTATGGCTCAGCCATTGCCGTGGACGGCTCCGGCAACGCCTACGTGACAGGCTACACGTAC
>VBAO01000066.1 GCA_005883865.1 Candidatus Segetimicrobium genomatis | reverse complement strand
AGGGACCGCCAGCAGGTCATATTTGACGAGGGCGCCGGCGACGTCGTCCGAGCTCATGTCCGGCCGCACGGTGACCACGTCGGTGCGCATCAGTTGGGAAATCGGGGTGCCGGGCGGGGAGATGAGCAACGCGCGGACCGAGAGGACGCCGACGAGGCGGCCGCCCTCGGCGACGACGTAGAGGTAGTAGATGTTTCCAGAGTCCGGCTTGGTCTCCCGGAGACGCATGATGACCTGTTCGGCGGTCATCGAATCCGGCAGGGCGATGAACTCCGTGGTCATTTTCCCCGCGGCGGTCTCCGGCTCGTACTGCATGAGCCGGCTGACCTCCTCGGCCTTGTCCGTTTCCATGAGGGCGATCAGTTCTTCGGCGCGCTCCTCCGGAAGTTCCCCGAGGACGTCCGCGGCCTCGTTGGGCTTCATCTCATCCAGGATGTCGGAGGCCCGTTCGGACGGCAGTTCCTGAATGACGGAGGTCTGGACGTCGGGCTCGGATGATTCGAGGACGTCCGCCGCGTCCTCCTCGGGGAGGGCGGTCATCATCTCGACCCGCTCTTCTCGGCCGAGTTCCTCGAGGAGATCCGCCAGGTCCGCCGGATGGATATCCTTCAGTTTCTCGCGGGAGATGCTGAGTTTGAGGGGCGTCAGCGTGCCTCCCAACACCGCCACGAGGTTCCACGGAATCACCCGGGAGGACAACGGCCGCCCGACGCGCTCCAGCACACGGCACACCCACGGCTCGAGTCCAAGCCGGCGGAGCAGTGACCGGGTCCCGATATCTGCGCCGATCACACGGACCTCGTTGCCGACCTGGCGCATCTCCAGGTCGTTGACCCGCACCACCTTGATATCGTCGGTGTCCACGACCTGCGTGTCGAGGATGTCCTCCCTGAGGAGGATCTCGTCGGGCTGGAGGGGGCGCGGGGCCAGGCGGCGGCGTTCGCACCGGAGCCGGATGCCCGCCGCGGTGAACTCGGCGACGGCATCCCAAGGGATGACCGCGACGCGGCTCCGGTCGCCGTTCAGCAGGATGCCGGTGATGCGCGGAAACTTCTCCTTGCCGTGAAAGATGACGAGATCGGCGATCGCGTCAAACGCCTCCCCGGCCGCATCAGACACAGGCTTGCCGATGACTTCGCTAAGGTACAGCATGTCCAGCACCATTCCGCTCCCGCGCGCGGTCTCCTGCCCGGGCCCCGGCGGCCCGAGCGCTCGACAACGGACCCACCCGGTGCGTATAGTGGCCTGTAGCATGGCGCTCCTTTCGCCCTTCACGATGGCCGCGTTGCGGGCGGCGTGGGCCGCCGGCGAGGTCCACCGGGCCTTCTTCGGCAGGCTGACCCGGGTCGACTACAAGGGACGGAACGACCCGGTGACCGAGGCCGACCGGGCCGCGGAGGCGGCCATCGTTCGGACGATCCAGCAGGCCTATCCCGACCATGGGGTTCTCGGCGAGGAAGGCGGGCGCCAGGGCGACGGACCCTACACCTGGTTGGTCGACCCGCTGGACGGCACGTTCAACTACGCGAACGCGATCCCGCACTTCGCCTCGAGCATCGCGCTCGAGCACGAAGGACGCCTGGTCGCCGGCGTGGTCATGCACACGATCCTGGGCGAGGCGTACGTGGCGGAGGCGGACCGGGGCGCGTTCGCCGCGACCCTGCGCGATCTGCCCGCTCACGTGTCCGGGTGGGGAGATCTCTCGTTGTGGCGCCGGCTGCGTGCTCGGCGCACGGCACGGCTGGATCAGGCCACGCTCTCGACCGGATTCCCGGGCAACGTGGCGGAGACCCGCCTCAACCTCGACCACTTCACGAACCTGCTCCTGGCGGCCGCCAAGATCCGGGCGATGGGATCCGCCGCGCTGAGCCTGGCCGCGATCGCGTTGGGCCAGATGGACGGATTCTGGGAGCTCGGCACGAACGGATGGGATTTCGCGGCGGGGGCCCTGCTCGTGGCAGAGGCCGGCGGCCGCGCAACGGACTTTCGGGGACGGCGGTTGGACACCTCGGGACATCAGATCCTGGCGACCAACGGGCTGATCCATGACGAAGTGCTGTCGGTCCTCGCCAGGGGACAGAGCGGATTGGACGAGGACGCCGGCCCGAGGCCGCAATAAGCTCTGCCCGTGTCCGGCGCCGCGGCGGCGCGAGCACGCCCGCCGCCGGGGCACCCTTATCCAACCGCGACCAGATGGACGTCGCGGGGGAGTTCGCTCAGGCGATGCGCGCCGTCCCGGGCGATGACCACGATCTCCTCCAGCCGGACGCCGAACTCGCCGGGGAGGTAGATCCCCGGCTCGACCGAGAAGACCATGCCTTCCGCGATCGCCTGTGTGTTGAGGTGGGTGACGCTCGGCGGTTCGTGCACACCGAGGCCGAGCCCGTGGCCCACCCGGTGGATGAAGTACTGCCCGTAGCCCGCCCGCTCGATGACGCTCCGGGCGGCCTGGTCCACCTCCCTGAGCTGAGCCCCCGGCCGCGCCGCCGCCATGCCGGCGGACACCGCGGCCTCCACCGTCCGGTGGATCTCCAGGTACCGCGGAGCCGGCGTGCCCACGTACGCCATCCGCGTTAGGTCGGAAGCGTACCCGTCCAGGCGTCCGCCGAGGTCCAGGGTGATCGCGTCCCCCGCGCGAAGCCTCCGGTCGGCGGAGTGGTGGTGGGGGAACGCCCCGTTCGGGCCGGATGCCACCCCGGTGAACAGCACTTCCTCGGATCCGGAGCGGGCAAACGATGCCGCGGCGGCCTCCGCGATCTCCCGCTCGGCGGCGCCGACCCGGCAGGCGGCCCAGGCGTCGCGCATCGCCTGGTCGGCGTGCCGGCCGCTCCGCTTGAGCACCTCGATCTCTTCACCCGACTTTCGCATTCGAAGGGGAGCGAGGACCAGGGATCCCAGGGCGAGCTGCGCATCCGGGTACGCGTGCTGGAGCGTCAGCACGTAGTCCGCCCGCATCGTATCGTCCACTGCGATCCGGCGCGGCGCACCCCCCCCGAGGGCCCGGGCGGCGGCGGCCAGGGCCCCGGCGGGCCCTTCGGCGTCCGTGTACGAAAACATCGGCAGCGATACGCGCTGGGCGACCCCGGCGGCGTTCAACGACGGCACCACGAGCACCGCGCCTCCCGAGTCCACGAGCAGGTAGCACGGGCGCTCGTCGAGGTGCGGGGCATACCCAAGCAGGTACCGCATGTCGTCGTCGGGGGAGACCGCGAGCAGGTCGATGTGCTGCCCGGCCAGGCCTTGCCGGGCGTCCCGCATCCGCGCCGCGTAGTCCATCGGATCCACCTCCCGGAGTGTATTCCGCTTCTTCGGGCGGTCGAGACCTCCTCTCGGCCGGCAAATTGACACCCACCCGGGGCCACGCTAGAGTGAACACGTGGTGAAGAGGGCGACGAGCAGGCGCGGGACGGCCGGGCGGGACGCCGCCGGCCTGCCGCCCGAGTCGCCGGCGGTCCTGGCGCGACGCGCCAGGACGATCGTGCAGCGGCTCGCACGCAGGTATCCGCATGCCGCGATCCCTCTGCGCCACGCCTCCCCGTTCCAGTTGCTGATCGCCACGATCCTCTCCGCGCAATCGACGGACGCGCAGGTGAACAAAGTGACGCCGGCCCTCTTCCAGCGCTACCGCACGCCCGCCGACTTCGCGGGCGCCAGCCGCGAGGAACTGGAACGCGCGATCCACAGCACGGGGTTCTTCCGCGCGAAGACGCGGGCGATTCAGAACGCCTCCCGGATGCTCCTCGAGCAGTACGGCGGGGAAGTCCCGCGCACCCTCGAGGAACTCGTGCGGCTGGACGGGGTGGGCCGGAAGACGGCCAACGTCGTCCTCAGCGTCTTTGGCGTTCCGGGCATCGTGGTCGACACGCACGTCCGGAGGCTCGCACGCCGGCTGGGGCTGACCGCGCACGACGACCCCGACAAGATCGAGCAGGACCTCATGGCGGTGATCCCCAAAGCGGAGTGGAGCCGGTTCTCGCTCAGGCTCATCTACTTTGGGCGGGAGGTGTGCGACGCGCGACGGCCGCAGTGCCCCTCCTGCCCGCTCCGCGACCTCTGCCCGTCTGCGCGCTACGGGGGATTCCCGCCGTGGATGGCGCCCCGCCGGGCCGGACGGATCGGTCGGGCCGGCCGCGGGCACCGGCCGCGGTCGGCGCGCCGGCCCCGGGCCGTCGCATCTGGGAGCGCCCGAAGGCGCGGACGATGACCGGGCTCCTCGGCGGGAAGACGGCGCTCGTCATGGGCGTGGCCAACCGCTGGAGCATCGCGTGGGCGATCGCCCAGGCGTTTTCGCGCGAGGGCGCCCGCCTCGTGTTCACCTTCCAGGGCGAGCGTCAGGAAGAGGACGTGCGCGAGCTCGCCGGCACCCTCGCCGGCTCGTCTGTCCTGCCGTGCGACGTGAGCCGGGACGCGGATCTCGCGAGGCTGGCGGAATCGATCCAGGCCGAAGGCCTAGGGCTGGACGCCCTCGTGCACAGCATCGCCTTCGCCAACCGCGAGGACCTCGGCGGCGCCTACGTGGACACCGCCCGCGCCGGGTTCGCCCTGGCCCTGGAGGTCAGCGCGTTTTCGCTCGTCGCCGCGACGCGGCACCTGCTCCCCGTCCTCAGGCCCGGAGCCGCGGTCGTCACCCTCACCTACGTCGGCTCGAGCCGGGTCATGCCCAACTACAATGTGATGGGGGTCGCGAAGGCCGCGCTCGAGTCGTCCGTCCGCTATCTGGCGAGCGACCTCGGCCCGCGCGGCATCCGGATCAACGCGATCTCAGCCGGCCCGATCAAGACGGCGTCGGCCAGGGCGATCCAGGGGTTCAGCCGGATCCTCGACGTCATGAAAGAGCGCTCACCCCTCCGCCGGAATACCGATCCGGCCGAGGTCGCCGATGCGGCGGTGTTCCTCTGCAGCCCCCTCGCTCGGGGGATCACGGGCGAAGTGCTCTTCGTGGACAACGGCTTCCACATCATGGGTATCTAAGAGGCCATTCAATCGGGAGGAAATCTATGACCGCCAGGGCCGTATTTACGTCGCCGGCAAAACTCCGCACCAAGGAAATCGCCAAGGGGGTCCTGATCAGGCCGCTTGCCGGCGAGCACGTGATGCTGAGCTACGCCGAGCTCGGGCCCGGCACCGAAGTGGCGACGCACTCGCACCCACACGAGCAGGGCGGGATCGTGCTGGAAGGCGAGGTGGAGTTCTGGGCCGGCGACGAACGCCACGTGATTCGTCGCGGCGACATGTTCATGATCCCCGGCGCGGTGCCTCATGGCTCCCGGGCGACCCGGCGGGCGGTGCTCCTCGAGGCGTTCTACCCGCTGCGCCAGGAGTATCTCCTGTAAGACGTCTCTCCTCCGCGGTCGCGAAAACCGTATTACCATTGAGATCGGGGGCCGCGCCGGACCACCCAAGCCCGCCGATCAGGGCGATCCCCCTGACCTGGGATCGCCGTTCTGCACAACAAGAAACAATTGCCACTCCCCAGCAATGCCTTTGAGAGCATGCGGACCTCGGTCTGCAAATCCGATGCCCGAACCCGCGACGAGATCCTTGACGGTTCTGGACACCACTACTTCGCCCGGCCCTGCCTGCTCCATGACCCGCGCTCCGATGTGCACTGCGATCCCGCGCACCTGATCGCCCATCCGTTCGACCTCACCAGTATGCAATCCGGCCCTGACCTCAATCCCCAGTGAGCGAACGGCGTGGCTGATCGCGCACGCGCACCGAATGGCGCGCGTCGGGCCGTCGAACCTGGCGAGGAGCCCATCTCCCGCCATGTCCACCTCGATCCCGCTAAACGCAGCGAGTTG